>NZ_JQLQ01000001.1 GCF_000744285.1 Carnobacterium pleistocenium FTR1
CTACAACATCATGAAGAAATCCGGTTGCTACTGTTACAGGATCCATTTTCAATTCTGCTAAAATACCAGCAACTTGTATCGGATGGATTATATACTGCTCACCTGATTTTCTGAACTGGTCCTTATGAGCATTTGTGGCAAAATCACAAGCCTTTTTGACAAAAGCCACATGACTGCTATTCATATAAGTAACGGTTAAGGCAATTACTTCTTGTGCAGTATAATCTTTATTTTTGGGCATCTTGTCACCTTCTTTTCATTTATCACTAATTAAGTCTTATGCTCGATTTCAGTTCAAATCAATGAGTATAAAATAAGCACTCCAACTGAGTGCTTCAAATACTGATTCACCCTACATTATACTCATATTAGAGATAAATTTCAATACTAATAGAAAAATCAAATAAAACAGTCTTTATTTTTACTTTTGTAAATTATTCTATGAAAAAAAGAATAAAAGTCGCTTCAGACTCCTATTCTTTCTAGCTTATTTATTCAGTTTGCTGGTTATTTTGACTTGAATTTATTTATCCGTTTACGATTGCTAAGCCATTTGAAGATCCCAAACGAGTAGCTCCTGCTGCGATAAATTGTTTAGCATCTTCTTGTGTACGAACACCGCCACTTGCTTTAACACCCATATCAGGTCCTACAGTTGCGCGCATCAATTTGATATCTTCAAGTGTTGCTCCTCCTGTTGAAAAACCAGTAGATGTTTTCACGAAATCAGCTCCAGCTTTTTTAGCCAGTTCACATGCACGTACTTTTTCTTCATCAGTCAATAAGGCTGTTTCAATGATTACTTTTGATAATGCCTTTCCTTTTGAAACAGCTACAACACTTTCAATATCGCGTTGAACTAAAGCGTCATTTCCACCTTTAAGAGCACCGATGTTGATGACCATATCTACTTCAGTTGCACCATTTTGAATCGCATTTTCTGCTTCAAAAGCCTTTACTTCAGATGTATTAGCTCCTAAAGGAAAACCAATGACTGTACATACTCTTACGTCTGTACCCTTAAGTAATTCTGCCGCTTTTTTAACCCAAGTTGGGTTTATACAAACGGACATAAAATCATACTTGGCTGCTTCTTCACAAAGCGTTTTGATTTGTGCTTCCGTTGCTTCTGGTTTTAATAATGTGTGATCAATTGTTTTATTTAATTCGACTGTCATATTATATCCCTCTTTCTTATCTTGATGATAGCATTTTCATTATACTCGATTTTTTGGTTCGGAGCAAAAGAAATTTCTTACTTATCCATTAACTCAAAGTGGTACGAAGCCGCTGCTAATGCATATAGTGGAGCGGTTTCTGTTCTTAAAATTCTTGGGCCCAATGCACAAGGCAAAAAGCCATTCTGAATGAATGCATCTACTTCATCTTTAGATAGCCCACCTTCAGGACCAAAAATAATGAGTAACTTCCCGCCAATAGGCAGCTGCTTTAATCCTTTAACAAAATTTTGATCTTCTCCTACTTTAGCACTTTCTTCATAAGCGACTAAACAGACATCAAAGTGTTCTTTCATCTCAATCAGCTGCTTTACCGAAGCAAGTGGCTGAAGTGTTGGAATTTTTGTGCGATGCGATTGTTCAGCTGCTTCTTGTGCAATTTTTTGCAACCGCTCAATTTTTTTAACGGCTTTTTTGGCATCCCATTTTGAAATTGAGAACGACCCTGCAAAGGGAATAAACGCACTTGCACCTAATTCTGTTCCTTTTTGGACAATCAAATCTAACTTATCGCCCTTAGGAAGTCCACTAGCAATCGTTACCTCAATTGGCAATTCTTGTTGTCTAAGATCATCTTCGACCCAACTTAAAAGAACTCTTTTCTCTTCAATTGCATTGATTTTGGCAATAAAAGCTTTCTGATCTTTTGTTACCAGGTACACACGATGATCGACTTTCATCCGCATCACTTTTATCATATGGTGAAAACTGTCTCCATCAATTGAAATAGTTTGATTTTGATAATCTGTTAAATCTTCGTTTAAAAAATAGCGTTGCATTTATTCATCCTCCGCTAATGGTTTTTGAGCGACAATGCTGCACCAGTCTTTCATTTGTTGTACTTGGATGATCGTAAAGCCTTGTTTCTTTTGTTCAGAAAGAATAAGCTCTTTTTTATCCTCGATGATTCCTGAAGTTAAAAATAGACCGCCTGGTTTCAACACTTCAAAAGCTTCCGGTATAAGTGGAATGATGATTTCTGCTAAAATATTGGCTACTACGATATCAGCTTCGATCGTTACACCTTTCAGCAAATCATTGGCTTTTACAATAATATCTGTAGCGTAATCATTCAACTCAATGTTTTCAACGGCTGCTTTTACAGCCACATCATCTAAATCATAGGCATGAACATGCTTGGCACCTAAAGCTTTACTAGCAATACTTAATACACCTGAACCTGTCCCTACATCTAAAATGGTTTCATCGCCACGAATATACGTTTCAAGAGCTTGTAAAGAAAGCATGGTTGTTGGATGAGTACCTGTACCAAAAGCTAAACCAGGATCTAGGCGTATCACACGTTCATCCGGATGCTGTAGCTCATACTCTTCCCAGCTTGGAACGACCGTTAGAAAGCGCGTTACTTGCAAAGGATGGTAATATTTTTTCCAAGCCGTAGCCCAGTTTTCTTCCGCAACTTCATCTACTTTCACACTATTTGGTGCAATATCTAAGCCGAATGTTTTGAGTTCATTGATTCTAAGTTTAATGTTTGGAACCAATTCAGGTAAAAATAGCGTATCTGGAAAATAGGCTTTTATGATCACCCCTTCTTTAGAAAAATCCGCTTCATCTAATGCCCATATTTCACCAAATCCATCATCAGGATTATTTAAAAAATCTTGTCTATCTTCAATAGCTACTCCTTGGGAACCTGATTCAATAAGAATATTCGATACAGCTTCTACAGCTTCATTTGAGGTTTGTATTTGTAATTCAATCCACTTCATCTTGTTGCTTTACCTCCAATTAATCATTCATTTAGTTGTGACTAGTTTAGTACTTTGGATAAGAAAGTTTTTCTTCGTTATAACGATTGATATCTTTTAATGTTTTGATTGTTCCATCAAAATTGGTATCGTTCCAGTTTAATTCAAATTCTTCGATTGTTGGGTCAGTAGCAAAATCTAACAAATCAGATTGTCCTTCTGTTACAACGATACGCAGTGTTTTTAAAAGTGCATCAATATATCCTTTTTCGATACCTATTTTAAAATCAACCGGGAAGGCTTTTAAGTAGTTATCCATTTGAATTTTTGATTTTTTAGGATCAAAAAGGCAGATAGCATCTTCAAATTGAATAATATCGCCTTGAGCTGTTGTTCCTTCAATGTCTTCAATCACAATATTTTCTTCATTTTTTTCAGCGAAAATCGAAAAATAAACTTCAATCGCGTGCTGTTTTTTATCCCATTCTAATTTCCAATCAAATTCAAAGTCATTTTCTTCTAACGCTTCGCCTAAATAATCTAATACTGATTCTTGTGCCATTATTTCCGCCTCCATTAGTTGATTGGTTCTTCCCAACCAAAATCTGTTTCTATTGCACCTTTTTTTCTTGATACATATGGATTTCCTACTACAGTATATCGGAGCAGTGCATCCGTCCATTCGCCTTTATTGGGGACGCCTATTCTAGGAGATGATTGAATTTTTTTAGGTGTTTTCCTTGTAGCTATATCTATGAGCAAAGGCGATTCTGCAACGGATGTCCCATCATCCAATTTAGTGATATCCATTGCCTTAGTTAGTTTTCCGGGTCCATCTGTTACTGCAAAGCCAACCTTTCCTCTTCTTTCAGACATTAGTGTTACACCTTTTAAAGGCTCAATAGCGCGTATTAAAATGGCTTCTGGTACCCCTTTTTCTTGAACAACTACATTTAGCATTAAGTGCGTGTGCATGCTGTAGACATAAATTGTTCCAGGTTCTTTATACATAGAGTCCAGACGAGGAGTCCTTTTTAAGCCATAACTATGAGCAGCTTCATCTATCTCACCTAAATAAGCTTCTGTTTCTACGATCCAACCAGATGTCACCCCTTCATCTGTTTCTTTGATAACCAAACAACCAAGTAAATCTTGCGCTATTTCTTCCGTTGTTTTTGTTTGATCTGTCCAAAAATTCAAATGTATTCCTCTTTCTAGTGTATTTCATTTTTAGTGACTAATGCTTCATTTACTAGTATACAATAAAAGAACCCTTAGATAAAAAGAAACTCATTTCAGCTAAAGATATTTTGAAAACTAACCGGATGCCATGATCAGAAAAGAGGATGGAAATCTGTTTATTTTACAAAACACGTGACTCTCTACAAACAAACCCACTTATTCCAGAAGAATTTTTTTAAAATCACCCACATCATTTGACTTAGAGCCAATTAAAAAAGCCTTATTGACGACGATTATCGTCTTCAATAAGGCTTTTTAGTCGCTTGACCTAAAACGTACTGTTAGTCCATCTCAAATGCACCAGTGTACAATTGGTAGTATTCTCCTTTTTGAGCAATCAACTCTTCATGATTTCCTCTTTCGATAATGCGTCCTTGATCCATGACCATGATCGCATCAGAATTGCGTACAGTTGATAGGCGATGGGCAATCACAAATACCGTTCTGCCTTTCATCAATGCGTCCATTCCGCTCTGTACAACCCTCTCCGTACGCGTATCAATACTAGACGTCGCTTCATCAAGAATCAGCACTGGAGGATTCGCTACAGCTGCTCTAGCGATTGCCAATAATTGTCTTTGGCCTTGTGAAAGCGAACCGCCATCCCCAGTTAACTCTGTTTCATACCCGTGTGGCAATTGTCTGATGAAAAAGTCAGCATTGACCAGTTTTGCCGCCGCTTCAATTTCGTCATCTGTAGCATCTAAACGGCCGTAACGAATATTATCTTTAATGGTTCCTGAGAACAGATGCGTATCTTGTAATACAATACCTAAAGATTTTCTCAAATCATCTTTCTTGATATTTTTAACATCGATGCCATCGTAAGTGATGGTTCCTTTTTGAATATCGTAGAAGCGATTGATCAAGTTGGTAATAGTTGTTTTCCCAGCTCCAGTTGCTCCAACAAACGCAATTTTTTGACCTGGTTTTGCAAATAAATCAATGTGATGAAGGATCGTTTTATTGGCATTATAGCCAAATGTTACATCTTTAAAACGCACATCACCCGTTGATTCTGTATACATAGCTTCATTAGTCGCCGTTGGTTGTTTCCAAGCCCATTGACCGGTACGTTGAGCAGATTCTTCGATTCTTCCGTCAACTTGCTTAGTAATATTTACTAACTCGATCGTTCCACTATCTTCTTCAGGTTTTTCATCCAATAAATTGAAAATACGTTCTGCTCCTGCTAGCGACAAGATGATCGCATTAAATTGTTGCGAAATTTGTGCTACAGGCATGGTGATACTTTTGGTGAACTGAACAAAAGATGCGATACTCCCTACTGTTAAAACCGTAAGTCCTGTAATCGAAAGAACAGATCCTATGACAGCTGTTAATAAATACATAAAGTTTCCTATATTTCCCATGATCGGCATTAAAATATTTGCATACGTATTTGCTTTTGTAGCATTTTCTCTTAACACTTCATTTAATTCATTAAAATCAGCAATTGCTTTTTCTTCATGATTAAATACTTTCACAACCTTTTGGCCTTCAATCATTTCTTCTACATAACCATTCAACGTTCCCAATGCAGCTTGTTGTATTGAGAAGTAACGGCCACTTTTACTACCAATTGTACGAATGACCAGGATCATTATCCCTAACATACTTAAAACAACTACGGTCATTGGTATATTAATAATAAACATCGCAATAATGATTGATAAAATCATAACCAACGCCGAAAATATTTGTGGAATCGATTGGCTGATCATTTGTCTTAACGTATCTGTATCATTCGTGTAATGACTCATAATATCGCCCGTTGCATTGCTATCGAAATAACGGATAGGCAAAGATTCCATATGCGTAAACATTTCATCTCGGATATCTTTTAAGATTCCCTGTGATACAGTAACCATTGTGCGATTAAAAATGTAAGTGAAGAGTGCACCAGTCAAATACAACAGCGCCATTAAACCGATAATGCGTGCTAAACCCGAGAAATCAGGTGTTTCTTGAGTAAGAAGCGGAGCAATGTAATCATCAATCAGCGTTTTCGTAAAACTGATCCCAATCGCATTGGTAGCTGCACTAATGATGATACTGACAATTACGATGATGATCCGTAATTTATACTGCTTAGTCGTCGCGTAAGAAAGAATTCTTTTAAATATTTTTAATGGACTAACAGTTGGTTTCGTGATTGGTTTATTTTTCAACTATCGTCCCTCCCTTTACTTGAGAATCATATACTTCTTTATAGATTGTATTGTTTTTTAGTAATTCTTCATGTGTGCCAATTCCGTTGATTTTCCCTTCATCTAATACGATGATGCGGTCAGAATCTTGAATAGATGAAATACGTTGCGACACAATAATCTTCGTTGTATTCGGAATTTCTTCTATAAATGCCTTTCGAATATAGGCATCTGTTTTCGTATCCACAGCACTTGTAGAATCATCTAGAATTAGAATTTTAGGTTGTTTTAATAAAGCACGTGCGATCGTTAACCGTTGTTTTTGACCACCAGATACATTTGAACCACCTTGATCTAGTACCGTTTCATAAGCATCTGGAAAAGATTGCACAAAATCATCTGCTTGAGCTAACTTAGCGACACGTCGAATTTCTGCCTCAGATGCTTCTTCATCTCCCCATTTCAAATTGGTACTGATCGTTCCGGAGAATAACGTATTTTTTTGCAATACCATTGCAATTTGATCACGCAACGTTACTAAATCGTACTCCTTCACGTTACGTCCTGAGACATAGACTTCTCCTTCAGTCGTATCATACAACCTAGGAATCAGTTGGATCAGTGAAGTCTTACCACTACCTGTTCCACCAATGATCCCAATCGTTTCACCAGATTTGATTGTGAAATTAATCTGACTCAAATCGGACTCTTCGGATAGTTCATTGTATTTAAATTGAACGTTTCTAAACTCAATGTCCCCATTTTCAATGGTGGTGATTGGGTTCTTAGGATTCGTTAAGGTTGCTTTTTCTTGCAAAACTTCAGCAACCCGCTCTACTGAAGCTTCAGAAATTACGATCATAATAAAGATCATCGAAATCATCATAATACTGCTTAAGATTTGCATCATGTATGTGATGAAACTTGTTAATTCACCCGTACTCATTGTTCCACCAACAACATACCTTGCTCCAAACCAATAAACAAGAAGTAAACTAGAATAAATGGCAATCTGCATAATCGGAGCATTAAGAGCCGTAATTTTTTCAGCCTTTGTAAATAAATCTTTGATATCTGAAGAAGCTACTTTAAATTTTTCGATTTCTTTCTCTTCACGAACAAATGATTTTACAACGCGTACGCCGTTAATGTCTTCTTGTACGGTTTGATTTAATCGATCATATTTTTTAAAAACCGCAATAAAATAAGGATGCACGCGGTAGATAAGGGCAATTAAAATAAAGCCTACGATGGGAACGATGACTAAAATCGTTAAAGATAATTTCAAATTCGTATAAGCTGCCATCGCAAAGGCAAAGGCGATCATGAAAGGTGCTCGAATAATCGTTTTTAATACCATTTGAAAAGCCATTTGGATATTTGTAATATCTGTTGTAAGCCTCGTGATCAAGCTGGATGAGGAATATTTATCAATATTATCAAAAGCAAATGTTTGAATATTTTTGTAAATATCTTGGCGAAGATTCGTTGAAAATCCCACTGCAGCGTCCGCAGAAAACTTTCCGCCTAATACTCCAAGCAGCATAGAAAGACACGCCAATGCAAACATTAGTGACCCTATTCTCAAAACATAATTGAGATCCCCTGCTATTAATCCGTTATCAATGATTTTTGCCATGAGAAAGGGGATAAAAATCTCAACAGCCACTTCCAATGCCATAAATAGCATCGTTAAATATGAAGGTTTCTTGTATTGTCGCAGTGATTTTATTAACGTTTTATACATTATTAAACTTCTCTCCTTTTAATCAAGCGAATGCGCCTGCTCCATTAAAGCATATATCCGGTAAATCGTTTTTATCGTCAAACGAATATCTTCTTCCGGAATATCTTTTAAAATTTGACCATTTTTATAGTGAAAGTCATACACAATTTCTTGATGCAACAATAACCCTTTTTCGGTTAATCGAATATTTACTACTCGCTTATCTGCTGCATTCGGTTCTTTTTTGATGTAACTTAACGTTTCTAGCAAAGCGATGTTTTTCGTAATACTGGGCAGCGTTAACCAATTTCCTCAGCAACGTCACTTACACGCACTTCCGTTAATTTTTTGACAAATTGTACAAGGTTTTAATAATATAAATATGTCTTTTTTGTATTTCCGGAGGCGGTTCAGGTAAAAAACGTAACGTTTGTTTTGCGTTCAAACAGGCATCAATATATTCCTCAGATAGTTTACTATCCATTACTCTTTCCTCCTTAAATTAAATTACCTAATATAATTACCACAGGTAACTATATTAGCAAAAAAAAGAATAAATAGATAGTGAAATCTACTTATTCTTTCAAAGTAATTTTATGAGAACGATTTAATTTTTTTAATTTGATAGTTTTAACTTTTATTTTTTTGGCCTAAGCCGGTTAAAATTTGACCGTTTTAGGATCAGAATGAGAGAAAACAAACTTTCTTTTTGATTCAATTCTAGAATCGTAGCCATATCTTCATCCGTTAATGAAAAATCAAAGACATCAAAATTTTGGATCATGCGTTCTTTGTGACTGTTTTCGGAATGACAACAATACTGCGTTGAATCAAATAACGTAAAGCTACTTGAGCTACGGATTTACCGTATTTAATCTCCAATTCTCGCAATGTTTCAATTGTTAAAGAAATCATTTTCTACCTTCAGCAAACGGTCCCCAAGATTCAATTTGAGGTGTTGTATTCTCCAATAATTTTTTGAGCTTCCACTTTGTCGGTTAACACATTGTTTCTACTTCGTTTAAACCATTGGTGGGATTCACTGAACTCAGAAATATCAATAAATTTTAATTTGACCATTTTATAGTGAAAGTCATACACAATTTTCTTGATGCACAAATAACCCTTTTCGGTTAATCGAATATTTACTACTCGCTTATCTGCTGCATTCGGTTCTTTTTTGATGTAACTTAACGTTTCTAGCAAAGCGATGTTTTTCGTAATACTGGGCAGCGTTAAACCAATTTCCTCAGCAACGTCACTTACACGCACTTCCGTTAATTTTTTTGACAAATTGTACAAGGTTTTAATAATATAAATATGTCTTTTTTGTATTTCCGGAGGCGGTTCAGGTAAAAAACGTAACGTTTGTTTTGCGTTCAAACAGGCATCAATATATTCCTCAGATAGTTTACTATCCATTACTCTTTCCTCCTTAAATTAAATTACCTAATATAATTACCACAGGTAACTATATTAGCAAAAAAAAGAATAAATAGATAGTGAAATCTACTTATTCTTTCAAAGTAATTTTATGAGAACGATTTAATTTTTTTTAATTTGATAGTTGTTTAACTTTTATTTTTTTTGCCTAAGCCGGTTAAAAATTTGACCGTTTTAGGATCAGAATGAGAGAAAAACAAACTTTCTTTTTGATTCAATTCTAGAATCGTAGCCATATCTTCATCCGTTAATGAAAAATCAAAGACATCAAAATTTTGGATCATGCGTTCCTTTGTGACTGTTTTCGGAATGACAACAATACTGCGTTGAATCAAATAACGTAAAGCTACTTGAGCTACGGATTTACCGTATTTATCTCCAATTTCTCGCAATGTTTCATTGTTAAAGAAATCATTTCTACCTTCAGCAAACGGTCCCCAAGATTCAATTTGAGTGTTGTATTCTTCCATAATTTTTTGAGCTTCCACTTGTTGGTTAAACACATGTGTTTCTACTTGGTTTACCATTGGTGGGATTTCACTGAACTCAGAAATATCAATAAATCGAT
>NZ_JQLQ01000002.1:2100000-2360000 GCF_000744285.1 Carnobacterium pleistocenium FTR1
CATGACGAGCATAACCACCATAAGTATCAACGATAATTTTACGCCCAGTTAGCCCGGCATCTCCTTGCGGTCCACCTATAACAAAGCGCCCCGTTGGATTAATAAAATACTTCGTCTCTTCATCTAGTAATTCACTAGGAATTTCATGTTTGATTACTAATTCGATCATATCTTTTTTTAATAGTTCATAAGTCACATCAGGATGATGTTGAGTGCTGATAACAATCGTATCCACACGCACCGGTTTATTATTTTCATCATATTCAACCGTAACTTGTGCTTTTGCATCTGGTCTTAAATAAGAAACAAGCTTTTCTTTCCGAACAACAGCAAGACGTTTTGTCAAACGGTGGCTCAATGAAATTGGTAAAGGCATTAATTCCGGTGTTTCATTTATTGCAAATCCAAACATTAAACCTTGATCACCTGCACCGATTTGATCTAAATTATCTTGATTTGTTTCTTTAGATTCTAAGGAATCATCCACACCTTGAGCAATATCTCTTGATTGCTCGTCAATAGAAACAATTACTGCACAGGTATCTGCATCAAAGCCAAACTTAGCTCTCGTGTACCCAATATCGCGAATCGTATCTCTTACCGTTTTTTGGATATCCACGTAAGTCGATGTAGAAATTTCTCCCATTACCAATACTAGGCCAGTTGTTACAGCCGTTTCACAAGCAACTCGTGCATCAGGATCTTTTGCTAAAATCTCATCTAATATAGCATCACTAATTTGATCTGCCATTTTATCTGGATGTCCTTCTGAAACAGATTCAGAAGTAAATAATTTTCTTTCTGTCATTACTTTGTTCCCCCTTTAAATTTTCGGTTACAAGGCTTCTCCACTCTAAAAGTGAATCCTCTCGGGAATCCGATTTGCGAACCTTAATTATCTTACCATAATTAATCCTTCATTAATATTAAATATAAATGAATTGATAAATAACTCGTTGCTTATTACCAATCTACTTCTACATTTATTTATTTACCTGTACCCTTCTGCTCATTTTAGGTAAAATAAGACTAGATAAAAGTTAAAAGGAGTTTTTACAATTGGTGCATTCTATTTATAAAACGATTATTTATTATCTTTATCACCCTTTATTTTTAACATTTCTAATCCCCTTATCCTATTTACTTGTAGGCACTCTTTACGCTAGTCAGTATACCCAATATAATTTTGTGCATTTCTTCCTATTGTATAGTTTTATCTTTATAAACCATTTATTAGATAATTTTTTATTTAAATCAAAAAAAATAATTACTTCGTCTAATCGTTTCTCCTTCATTTTTTTTGAATTTGTCAATCTGCTGCTCATCTATTACTTTTCTTCTATTATACATCCCTTAGCAGGTTTACTTTGTTTCTTTTATAGTCTAGTAATTCACTCACAATTTTACTTAGTTCGACAAGGCTACTCTTGGTTAATACTTTTTATTTCCAGCATATTTAAAGGTGGAATTTTAACCTACTTAAGTTTTTATTTTCAGGCAAATTTTATTCCAACGACTTTATTTTACTGGAGTATTCCACTAATTCTAGTTTTATTTTTAGTAGAGTTAGCAAAACTTCAGCTAAACTATTTAACTATTACTAACCAAGTATATGAAAGTAAAAACCCTGTTATTTTTCTAGACACAAAAATTTTCAATCGTATTTTTTTATCTTTGTTAATCATAACTTACTTAATAAGTTTTATCCTTTTTTATCCTACTTTTAATAAATTAACTTTTATCATTTTACTTACGTTACCCCTTGCCATTAATCTTACTAGTATTCTTTTTTCTAAAGAAGAATCAATTTCTTCAAAAATTAAGCAAAAAACTTTACAACTTTATTCAATTTCTTTTTTTATAGCCCTTAGTATTATTCTACTCATTCATGTTACTTAAATAAAAAGAAATCCTTATTCTCACTTTTTTGTGGGAATAAGGATTTCTTTTTATAGTAAAGTAATGGTTTAATCTAAATGAAATGGACTTAGTTTGTTTTTCATCACTGACATTAAGCTTTTTTCACAAATTCCGTTTTTAATTGCATAGCACCAATACCTTCGATTTTACAATCAATATCATGATCACCGTCAACCAAACGAATATTCTTTACTTTGGTTCCTTTTTTTACAACAATAGAAGTCCCTTTTGCTTTAAGATCTTTAATAACAATTACTGAATCTCCATCGATTAATTTATTTCCATTTGCATCTTTGAATTCTTTTTCACTTTCATCTGTTTCAATAATTGAATCTACTTCCCACTCGTAGGCGCATTCTGGGCAAACAAAAAGGCTACCATCCTGATAAGTGTATTCTGAATTACATTTTGGACAATTTGGTAAGTTAGACATGTATTTTCTCCTCCAATGACTATGGTTACCTATATAATGGCATACCCTTAATGGATTGGCAACGCATATTTTCGTTTTATCTATTTCATCTATCTAAGTAGAATTCTATTTGGTTTCTGAATTGTCAAATTAAGCTAGACAAACTATCGCCATTCATGTAACTCAAGAATACTTCCGCAAATGACTTTATCTTTGATGAAGCCTATTGTTTCTTTGGAAGAACGATTCTGTGACGCCCACAACGCCATTTATTTTCTTTGCACTGTTAACAATACTCAAGGACTATATGTAGTGAAATTTCTATCACTACATACAGTCCTTTATTCTACAACCATAATTAAACAAAAAAAGGACCAGAGAAATTTCTCCAGTCCTTTTTCATTCAATTATCTGATGACCCGTACGGGAATCGAACCCGTGATACCGCCGTGAAAGGGCGGTGTCTTAACCGCTTGACCAACGGGTCATTATTTAAATTAGTACAATGGGCCTAAATGGACTCGAACCATCGACCTCACGCTTATCAGGCGTGCGCTCTAACCAGCTGAGCTATAGGCCCAAAAAAAAAAGCGGGTGGCGAGAATCGAACTCGCATCAACAGCTTGGAAGGCTGTGGTTTTACCACTAAACTACACCCGCATTATAATATATGGCCCGGGACAGAATCGAACTGCCGACACCTTGAGCTTCAATCAAGTGCTCTACCAACTGAGCTACCGGGCCAAACATTTGTTTAAACGGTCTCGACGGGAATCGAACCCGCGATCTTCTGCGTGACAGGCAGACATGTTAACCCCTACACCACGAGACCTTTTTGCATTTAAAAACTATCTTTTAAAAAAGATAAATTGCGGGGACAGGACTTGAACCTGTGACCTTCGGGTTATGAGCCCGACGAGCTGCCAACTGCTCCACCCCGCGATAATAATAATGAATCATTTGAAAAAGGAGGATAAGAGATTCGAACTCTTGCGTGCTTTTACACACCTGACGGTTTTCAAGACCGTTCCCTTCAGCCGGACTTGGGTAATCCTCCATAAGACTGATAAAATGACAATATATTAAGTTATATAAAATTGTCTATGACCCGTACGGGAATCGAACCCGTGATACCGCCGTGAAAGGGCGGTGTCTTAACCGCTTGACCAACGGGTCTATAATATTCAAAAAATAAAGATACGGAGAAGGAGGGATTTGAACCCTCGCGCCGCGTTAACGACCTACACCCTTAGCAGGGGCGCCTCTTCAGCCACTTGAGTACTTCCCCAAAAAAACTAATATTATAAAGTATTGATTTATTCAATGGGCCTAAATGGACTCGAACCATCGACCTCACGCTTATCAGGCGTGCGCTCTAACCAGCTGAGCTATAGGCCCATAAGAAAAGCGAGTGACGAGAATCGAACTCGCATCAACAGCTTGGAAGGCTGTGGTTTTACCACTAAACTACACTCGCAAAAACGGTCTCGACGGGAATCGAACCCGCGATCTTCTGCGTGACAGGCAGACATGTTAACCCCTACACCACGAGACCTTTTTGCATTTAAAAACTATCTTTTAAAAAAGATAAATTGCGGGGACAGGACTTGAACCTGTGACCTTCGGGTTATGAGCCCGACGAGCTGCCAACTGCTCCACCCCGCGATAATAATAATGAATCATTTGAAAAAGGAGGATAAGAGATTCGAACTCTTGCGTGCTTTTACACACCTGACGGTTTTCAAGACCGTTCCCTTCAGCCGGACTTGGGTAATCCTCCATAATAATACAAGGTTACTTTAATCTCAACCGATTAATGGACCTTGTAGGACTCGAACCTACGACCGGACGGTTATGAGCCGTCTGCTCTAACCAACTGAGCTAAAGGTCCAAGATCTTTAAAATAACAATAGCGGCGAAGGGGATCGAACCCCCGACCTCCCGGGTATGAACCGGACGCTCTAGCCAGCTGAGCTACACCGCCATAATAAAAGTGACAATTTTTAAAAAAGTGGAGCCTAGCGGGATCGAACCGCTGACCTCCTGCGTGCAAGGCAGGCGCTCTCCCAGCTGAGCTAAGGCCCCTGATTTTTAAATCGGGAAGACAGGATTCGAACCTGCGACCCCTTGGTCCCAAACCAAGTGCTCTACCAAGCTGAGCTACTTCCCGTTTACTTACTTCTTATTCTTTTTTTCAAAAGAAATGCACCCAAGAGGACTTGAACCTCTAACCCCTTGATTCGTAGTCAAGTACTCTATCCAATTGAGCTATGGGTGCAAATGGTGCCGAGGGCCGGAATCGAACCGGCACGGTGATCACTCACCGCAGGATTTTAAGTCCTGTGCGTCTACCTGTTCCGCCACCCCGGCATTAGAACAGTTCCTCATCTTACGAATGAGCTTACTAGTCAAACTAGTAAGCGAAAGACGGGATTCGAACCCGCGACCCCCACCTTGGCAAGGTGATGTTCTACCACTGAACTACTTTCGCAAAAGAATGCCGGCTAAAGGAGTTGAACCCTCGACCCTCTGATTACAAATCAGATGCTCTACCAACTGAGCTAAGCCGGCTAAAGTGATATCTCAATCATTCAATGAAAATAGTGCGGGTGAAGGGACTTGAACCCCCACGTCTTACGACGCTAGATCCTAAATCTAGTGCGTCTGCCAATTCCGCCACACCCGCAAAAACATGGCATAACTAACCATATTTGACTGATTAGCTATGAGTCATGCAGGATTCGAACCTGCGACCCTCTGATTAAAAGTCAGATGCTCTACCAACTGAGCTAATGACTCATGGTGGAGGTTGACGGGCTCGAACCGCCGACCCTCTGCTTGTAAGGCAGATGCTCTCCCAACTGAGCTAAACCTCCATATAAAAAATTGAATTTGCGTGGCAACGTCCTACTCTCACAAAGGGAAACCCTTCACTACCATCGGCGCTAAGAAGCTTAACTTCTGTGTTCGGCATGGGAACAGGTGTGACCTTCTTGCCATCATCACCACACAATTTCAATCAGAGAACATTGTTCTCTCAAAACTGGATAAGGTAAAAATCGTTTTTGTTCTGAATCCGTCGTACACCGCTTATTTCTTTGGTTAAGTCCTCGACCGATTAGTATTGGTCCGCTCCATATATCGCTATACTTCCACTTCCAACCTATCAACCTGATCATCTCTCAGGGGTCTTACTCACTTACGTGATGGGAAATCTCATCTTGAGGGGGGCTTCACGCTTAGATGCTTTCAGCGTTTATCCCGTCCACACATAGCTACCCAGCAATGCCCTTGGCAGAACAACTGGTACACCAGAGGTGTGTCCATCCCGGTCCTCTCGTACTAAGGACAGCTCCTCTCAAATTTCCTACGCCCGCGACGGATAGGGACCGAACTGTCTCACGACGTTCTGAACCCAGCTCGCGTACCGCTTTAATGGGCGAACAGCCCAACCCTTGGGACCGACTACAGCCCCAGGATGCGATGAGCCGACATCGAGGTGCCAAACCTCCCCGTCGATGTGGACTCTTGGGGGAGATAAGCCTGTTATCCCCAGGGTAGCTTTTATCCGTTGAGCGATGGCCCTTCCATACGGAACCACCGGATCACTAAGCCCGACTTTCGTCCCTGCTCGACTTGTAGGTCTCGCAGTCAAGCTCCCTTATGCCTTTACACTCTGCGAATGATTTCCAACCATTCTGAGGGAACCTTTGGGCGCCTCCGTTACACTTTAGGAGGCGACCGCCCCAGTCAAACTGCCCGTCAGACACTGTCTCCCAGCCCGATAAGGGCTGTGGGTTAGAGTGGTCATACAGCAAGGGTAGTATCCCACCAACGCCTCCACCAAGACTGGCGTCCTGGCTTCATTGGCTCCTACCTATCCTGTACAAGCTGTACAAACACTCAATATCAAACTGCAGTAAAGCTCCATGGGGTCTTTCCGTCCTGTCGCGGGTAACCTGCATCTTCACAGGTACTATAATTTCACCGAGTCTCTCGTTGAGACAGTGCCCAGATCGTTACGCCTTTCGTGCGGGTCGGAACTTACCCGACAAGGAATTTCGCTACCTTAGGACCGTTATAGTTACGGCCGCCGTTTACTGGGGCTTCAATTCTGAGCTTCGCCCGAGAGCTAACCCTTCCTCTTAACCTTCCAGCACCGGGCAGGCGTCAGCCCCTATACGTCATCTTACGATTTTGCAGAGACCTGTGTTTTTGATAAACAGTCGCCTGGGCCTATTCACTGCGGCTGACCAATTGGTCAGCACCCCTTCTCCCGAAGTTACGGGGTCATTTTGCCGAGTTCCTTAACGAGAGTTCTCTCGCACACCTTAGGATTCTCTCCTCGACTACCTGTGTCGGTTTGCGGTACGGGCAGTTTGTTTCTATCGACTTAGGTCCCGACTAACCCTGGGAGGACGAGCCTTCCCCAGGAAACCTTAGTCATTCGGTGGACGGGATTCTCACCCGTCTTTCGCTACTCATACCGGCATTCTCACTTCTAAGCGCTCCACTAGTCCTCACGATCTAGCTTCAACGCCCTTAGAACGCTCTCCTACCATAGAACCAATGGTTCTATCCACAGCTTCGGTGTTATGTTTAGCCCCGGTAAATTTTCGGCGCAGGGTCACTCGACTAGTGAGCTATTACGCACTCTTTAAATGATGGCTGCTTCTGAGCCAACATCCTAGTTGTCTAAGCAACTCCACATCCTTTTCCACTTAACATAAACTTTGGGACCTTAGCTGGTGGTCTGGGCTGTTTCCCTTTCGACTACGGATCTTATCACTCGCAGTCTGACTCCCGGATATAAATCAATGGCATTCGGAGTTTATCTGAATTCGGTAACCCTAGAAGGGCCCCTAGTCCAAACAGTTGCTCTACCTCCATGATTCTAATTCCGAGGCTAGCCCTAAAGCTATTTCGGAGAGAACCAGCTATCTCCAAGTTCGATTGGAATTTCTCCGCTACCCACACCTCATCCCCGCATTTTTCAACATACGTGGGTTCGGTCCTCCAGTGCGTATTACCGCACCTTCAACCTGGACATGGGTAGATCACTTGGTTTCGGGTCTACGACCACATACTCATTCGCCCTATTCAGACTCGCTTTCGCTACGGCTCCGTCTCATCAACTTAACCTCGCATGTGATCGTAACTCGCCGGTTCATTCTACAAAAGGCACGCTATCACCCATTAACGGGCTTTAACTATTTGTAGGCACACGGTTTCAGGGGCTATTTCACTCCTCTTCCGAGGTTCTTTTCACCTTTCCCTCACGGTACTGGTTCACTATCGGTCACTAGGGAGTATTTAGCCTTGGGAGATGGTCCTCCCGGATTCCGACGGAATTTCTCGTGTTCCGCCGTACTCAGGATACTGATCAGAGTGAAATTGGTTTCGGTTACAGGGCTTTTACCTTCTTCGGCAGACCTTTCCAGATCGCTTCTCCTACCAACTTCATTTATGACTCTATATGTTCAGTCCTACAACCCCAGAAAGCAAGCTTTCTGGTTTGGGCTATTCCCGTTTCGCTCGCCGCTACTCAGGGAATCGATTTTTCTTTCTCTTCCTGCAGGTACTTAGATGTTTCAGTTCTCTGCGTCTACCTCTACTGACCTATGTATTCAGTCAGCAGTAACATCCTATCAAAGATGCTGGGTTCCCCCATTCGGAAATCTTTGGATCAAAGCTCACTTACAGCTCCCCAAAGCATATCGGCGTTAGTCCCGTCCTTCATCGGCTCCTAGTGCCAAGGCATTCACCGTGCGCCCTTATTAACTTAACCTATGGTTAATCGTTAATGTTTAATACTCATCTTTCGATGAGAACCTTAAAAAACTTATTTTTTTAAAACTTTTCGGTGTGTTTCTGGTTTCTTACTTAATTACGATTTTTAACTTTATCCAGTTTTCAAAGAACAATTTTTAAATTCAAGCGTTTGAGAAGATTAGACCTCTCAAAACTAAACAAAGTAAAGACGAATGTGTGGGTTTCCGTTATATTCCTTAGAAAGGAGGTGATCCAGCCGCACCTTCCGATACGGCTACCTTGTTACGACTTCACCCCAATTATCTGTCCCACCTTAGGCGGCTGGCTCCCAAAAGGGTTACCTCACCGACTTCGGGTGTTACAAACTCTCGTGGTGTGACGGGCGGTGTGTACAAGACCCGGGAACGTATTCACCGCGGCGTGCTGATCCGCGATTACTAGCGATTCCGGCTTCATGCAGGCGAGTTGCAGCCTGCAATCCGAACTGAGAATGGCTTTAAGAGATTAGCTTGGCCTCGCGACCTTGCGACTCGTTGTACCATCCATTGTAGCACGTGTGTAGCCCAGGTCATAAGGGGCATGATGATTTGACGTCATCCCCACCTTCCTCCGGTTTATCACCGGCAGTCTCACTAGAGTGCCCAACTGAATGCTGGCAACTAATAATAGGGGTTGCGCTCGTTGCGGGACTTAACCCAACATCTCACGACACGAGCTGACGACAACCATGCACCACCTGTCACTTTGTCCCCGAAGGGAAAGCCCTATCTCTAGGGTGGTCAAAGGATGTCAAGACCTGGTAAGGTTCTTCGCGTTGCTTCGAATTAAACCACATGCTCCACCGCTTGTGCGGGTCCCCGTCAATTCCTTTGAGTTTCAACCTTGCGGTCGTACTCCCCAGGCGGAGTGCTTAATGCGTTAGCTGCAGCACTGAAGGGCGGAAACCCTCCAACACTTAGCACTCATCGTTTACGGCGTGGACTACCAGGGTATCTAATCCTGTTTGCTCCCCACGCTTTCGAGCCTCAGCGTCAGTTACAGACCAGAGAGTCGCCTTCGCCACTGGTGTTCCTCCACATATCTACGCATTTCACCGCTACACGTGGAATTCCACTCTCCTCTTCTGCACTCAAGTTCCCCAGTTTCCAATGACCTTCCCCGGTTGAGCCGGGGGCTTTCACATCAGACTTAAAGAACCGCCTGCGCTCGCTTTACGCCCAATAAATCCGGACAACGCTTGCCACCTACGTATTACCGCGGCTGCTGGCACGTAGTTAGCCGTGGCTTTCTGGTTAGATACCGTCAGGGGATGAGCAGTTACTCTCATCCTTGTTCTTCTCTAACAACAGAGTTTTACGATCCGAAAACCTTCTTCACTCACGCGGCATTGCTCCGTCAGACTTTCGTCCATTGCGGAAGATTCCCTACTGCTGCCTCCCGTAGGAGTCTGGGCCGTGTCTCAGTCCCAGTGTGGCCGATCACCCTCTCAGGTCGGCTACGTATCATCGCCTTGGTGAGCCATTACCTCACCAACTAGCTAATACGCCGCGGGTCCATCCATAAGCGGTAGCCGAAGCCACCTTTCTTCTATTCGTCATGTGACGTTTAGAAATATGCGGTATTAGCATCCGTTTCCGAATGTTATCCCCCTCTTATGGGCAGGTTACCCACGTGTTACTCACCCGTCCGCCACTCCTTGACTTCGGTGGGTGCAAGCACCCGGTGAAATCAAAGCGTTCGACTTGCATGTATTAGGCATGCCGCCAGCGTTCGTCCTGAGCCAGGATCAAACTCTCATATAAAATGATGCTTGAAGCTCATTATTGAATTGCTAGCGAATAATTATTCACTAATTTTGTTACTGTTGACTTAGCACTGCTAAATCACCCTCACATTTTGTTCGTCTTACTTTGTTTAGTTTTCAAAGGTCTAAAGTGCGTTGTGTCAGTTCATGACAACTTCTGAATTATAGCAGTTGCTTTTCAACTTGTCAACAAAATTTTGATAAAATATTTTTTTAACTGAATATTTATCCATTTGTTAGCCCGGTTGAATCATTACGACTTAGATAGAATAACATATTTATTTACGTTTTGTCAACATTATTTTTACAATAAATTTTCAAACGTTATTACGTCTATCTCTTATCTCTCTTGACAACATCAATTACTATAACAATTTTTTTGTTACTGGTCAATAAAAAGATATCGTTTTTTTTATTTTTTTTAAAAAAGCGTATAATTTACCATTTTATTGCATTTTAATTTGTATTACTTCTATATGAAGCAATTAAAATGAACGATCTATAAAAAAACAATTTATATAATCGTTCGTTTTTTTGAGAATCATTCTATTTCATATTGATACAAATTGAAGTCGTTTAGTTGTTCTTCAGCGTTGAAATCTTCTTTACATTGAATAAATTCAAATTTTTCTTTAAGATACATGTGATTTAAGACCTCATTTCCAGCAATGCAATCTAATCTAAGACCTTTTTTTTGTTTGTCTTGAGCATATTCTTTTGCTGCATTAATCATTAAATGTGAGTTTCCTTTTCCAGCTTTATCTCTTTTTATAATCAAACGATGAAGATAGTAAAAATCATTTCCCTGGTCTTCTCCCCATAAGTCGGCATCCCACTTACTTTGTTGATCCCATAATATTAACATTCCAACTATTTCATCATTCAACTTTCCATAAAATACTTCTCCTCTATTAATAGCACTTACTGTATCATGATTATCTTTTCCTTCTAAGATGCCATTCCATTGCAACGAACCTTTTGATTTTAACCATAACGCTGTTTCTTTAAGCAATTTATCAATCATTTGGATATTTTCAGGTTTGGCTTGATGGAGTGTGAAATTGTTCTTCATATTATTCCCCTTTCTTCTATATAATACTTTACTATAAAAAAATGCTACTATTCAATGTTTTTTTGAATATATTTTATGCTTCTATAATGCTCAAATGATACATTACCTATTTTTCTATAGACTTACAAAAAAATCTATTTGCAAGCTATCCTCATACCACTGATGCTAAGCTCAAAAAAATGCCCGCGCCCTTCTTAACAGGCACTAGCATTTTTTTAACCAAGATTTTATTTTTTCATATCAAACAAGTGAGCACTTTTTACGTCTTCAATTGTTTGCGTTCCAGCTAATTGCATTACACGTTTCAAGTCTGATTCAAAATATTCCAAAACTGATTTGACACCTTTCCATCCACCAAGTGCTAATCCGTATAAAACTGGGCGTCCTACAGCAACAATATCAGCACCGCTTGCTAAAGCTTTGAAGATATGTTCTCCACGACGAACTCCACTGTCGAATACAATCGGGACACGACCGGCGACTGCTTTAGAAATTTCAGCCAAGGTATCAAATGAACCAGGCGCTTCATCTAATTGACGACCACCATGGTTTGATACCCAAATGCCGGCTGCTCCTGCACCAATTGCTAATACAGCATCTTCAGGAGTTTGAATCCCTTTAACAAAAATTGGCAATCCTGAATATTCAGCTAAAAACTTAACGTCTCCAGGATTGATTTTTTGTTTTGATTGAGCATAAATATTATTTAAAGACATATTTTTACCTGATCCAGTCAAGTAACGAGACACAATAGGCATACCAAATGGATAAACAAATTTGTTCAACATATCCTTTTCACGATTACCGCTTAAGGTTGCATCTGCTGTTAAGATGATTACGGTAGCACCATCCGCTTTCGCTTCATCTACAATATTTTTATTCATTTCATTATCCTTACTCATGTAAATCTGGAACCAACGAGGATTGCCGTTTAAACCTTTATCAATTTCTTCAAAAGATGCTCCTGAATAAGCACTGATCGACATGATTGTACCTCCAAATTCAGAGATTCCTTTAGCGGTTCCTGCTTCTTTAGTTACATGAGCTAGACCATGAGCTGCAATCGGAGCCATAATGAAAGGCACTTTAAGTTCATGTCCCAAAATAGAAGTTGATGTATCCGGGTTTTCAACATCTGCTAGCACGCGAGGTAATATTCCTTTATGAGACCAAGCTTCTTTATTTTGTTTTAAGGTAAATTCATCTCCAGAAGCCCCAGACATGTAATCAAAACCACCTTTAGGAACTACTTCCCTAGCTTTATCTTCAAGTCGATAAGTACTCACAACTTCGATTTCTTGTTCTATTGAGGGTGCATCATATTTAATAATTTGTTCATCTGCCATAATTTTCTACCATCCTTTTAAGTATTATTTTTTAGAGTTAAAAACAAATTAAATGAATAAATTTGTAATTGATATTGTTAACAGCGCTAGTCTAACGACAATACTTGTAACAACAATTGAAATTCAGGACATACCATCTTGAAAATCTTTATAATCCAAGTAAGCGCTTCAATATACTTACTATATCATATTTGAATTTACTTACAAAACATAATTTATATTAATATGGATATGTTACAAGTTAATTCTTATTGTTGATTGGATTATGCACTCCTTTCAAAACCAACTAAAATAGAATAGGCCACAGAAAAAAACTCTCACACTTCAATAGCCTGAGAGTTTTGGATATCTAATTTTTGGTCTAGATATAGGGTCTATCATTTTTAGTGTTACTAGATTTCATTTCATTTAATTACATACCTAAAATTCTGGAGGAATAGGATTTCCTTGTAGCCGTGCATTGGATTCAATGCGACTAACAGAGCGTTAAGAATTCAGCGATTACGCTTTATTGAGGCTTGGAAACCTTAAGACTATTGTTTTCAAACTTCAGGTGATCCCCATGGCTCAACAAGCAAACCCGTCTATTCCAGAAAAAGTTTACTTATTGTACTAAAAAGAGTTAAATTATTATAAAAAAAAGCCTCAATCACTCTTTTTCCTATTCTATAGAATAGAAGAACGAGTGGTTAAGACTTTTACTAGTTGCTGATTTTTTCTAATTGATTATAGACGTGCGTTTAATTCTTTACCTAATTCTTCAAATCCTGGTTTTCCTAATAAAGCAAACATGTTTTTCTTGTATGCTTCCACACCTGGTTGATCAAATGGATTTACACCATTCAAGTAACCAGATAAGCCGATTGCAATTTCAAAGAAGTACATCATGTAACCTAATGTATAAGCATCTTGTTGAGGAATAGTTACAATCATGTTAGGTACATCTCCATCAGTATGTGCTAAAAGGGTTCCTTGGAAAGCTTTGGTATTTACGTAATCAATACCTTTTCCTTCTAAATAGCCTAATCCGTCTAAATCTTCTTTAGTAGTTGGAATAGCCATATCAAATTTTGGTTTAGCAACTTTAATAACTGTTTCAAAAATATTGCGTTGTCCTTCTTGGATGTATTGACCCATTGAGTGAAGATCAGTAGAGAAGTTTACACTTGAAGGATAGATTCCTTTTTGGTCCTTACCTTCTGATTCTCCAGCTAATTGTTTCCACCACTCTGAGAAATATTGTAATGATGGTTCATAGTTAACTAAAATTTCAGTATCTTTTCCTTTACGGTATAAGATGTTACGCAATACAGCGTATTGATAAGCATCGTTCTCTTCGATTTTATCATTAGAGAATGCATCTGACGCATCTGCAGCACCTTTCATCAATTGATCAATATCTGCTCCACTAGCTGCAATTGGCAATAAACCAACTGCTGTTAAAACGGAGAAACGTCCGCCGACGTCGTCAGGAATGATAAATGATTCATAGCCTTGTGCATTTGCTTCTTGTTTCAAAGCTCCACGTTCTTTATCAGTAGTAGCATAAATACGTGCTTTTGCTTCTTCTGAACCATATTTTTTTTCTAGCAATTCTTTAAATACTCTAAAAGCAATAGCCGGTTCAGTTGTTGTACCCGATTTCGAAATGATGTTTACTGAGAAATCACGGTCTCCAATGACTTGAATCAAATCGTGTAAGTAGCTTGAACTAATACTGTTTCCAGCAAAAAGAATTTGCGGTGCTTTACGAGCTTCTTTATCAAGTAAATTAACGAAAGAATGGTTTAGGAAGTCGATTGCAGCTTTTGATCCTAAGTAAGATCCTCCAATTCCAATAACAACAAGAATTTCTGAATCACTTTGAATTTTTTTAGCAGCTTTTTTAATGCGTCCAAATTCTTCTTTATCGTAATTTTTTGGCAAGTCGATCCAACCAAGGTATTCGTTACCTGCTCCAGTTCCTTTGCGCAACATTTCGTCTGCAGTTGTAACTTGTTGTTGTAAGTTTGTCAATTCATGAGGCTGTACAACATTTTCAATATTTGAATAATCGAATTTAATGTGACCCACGTAAATCCCTCCAATTAATTGTTTTAAAGAATAGAATTACTATTCTTATACTCCTTAACTCTAGTTGTTTTAGTAAAAAAAAGCAAGAAAAAACCGGCATTTCGCAAATGAGAAATACCGCTAAGGGTCATCTTAATTAAATTGTGGTACTCCAGAGATTTGCCATCTTTCCAGCGTTTTTGTAAGTTCAGCAGAATGCTGCCAAAACAGCGAGCTGTCATTACTTTCGTTTAGTAGTTTTTGATTGACTTCTTCATTGAGCAGTTCAAAAACGAATAAAGGGATACGATTGTCATTAACTATTGCATTTGTCAGTTCATATAATTTCAAATCAGATGCTTCAATCGGTAAAATAGTTTTTAGTTTATCTAAGATGCAAGCTAGACCTGTTTTAGTACTATTGATTTCGGTAGTAGTAAGAAAATCCATTTCAGTTCCCTTTTTTACTAAAAAAACATATTTTCCATCTGGTCTTTTTGCCATTATCGTCCCAGCTACCCATCTTTTTTCTGTCATTAGTTAACACCTCTGCCTATAGTTTTAAACGCTTTTTTTTTACAATAGGTCCCTTATTTTTTTAAAACATGCTTTTTTTCATCTTCTTTTGCTTCTTTTATCCATTTAGGTATTGACTCTTTTATAGTGTCAAAACCTAGTATTCCAAATTTATCGTGATACTTTCGTCTCTTCTTAGAATGATATTGAAATGTCGTGCTTTCTTCTAGCGCTCTTAAAGACAAACTGATTTTTTTTGTGTATTCGTCAATATCTAGCACCATTACTTCAATTTCGTTCCCGACTGCCAGTACTTCACTTAATTCTTTAACAAAACCATGCTTGCATTCTGAGATATGGATAAGCCCTTGCGTTTGTTCATCAAGAGAAACAAATGCCCCGTAAGGTTGAATTCCAGTAATTTTGCCTTTAATGACCATGCCAATTTTATACCTCATCCTATCACCTCACTTATCCATTTCTAAATTATTTTTATTATAATATTATTTTAGCACAAATAATAACCATACGTCTCCAGAATACGTTTTCATTTAAAAGTTACTTTGATTGATTTATAGAATCACTGCAATGCTATTAGATATCTATTAGGTTTATTAGTATACTAAATGAAATGAGGATGACTAAATTTTGAACGGAGGATTAAGTGCATGGATTGGAACTTTGATGAACTTATTGATCGACATGAACAAAACAGTGTCAAATGGGGCTATTCAGAAAAAATATTTGGCGAGGAATCCATTTTACCTATGTGGGTAGCCGATATGGATTTTGCAAATCCCCCCATGATTTTAGAGGCTTTGAAAGAATTAGTAGATCAACGGATATTGGGTTACGCTTTTCCTCCTGACTCCCTTTATCAAGCTATTATTGACTGGCAAAAAGAGCATCATAACGTATCTTTGACCGCTCAAGATATTTTGTTTTCTCCTGGAGTTGTTCCAAGCATTGCATTATTAATCCAAACCTTTACAAATGAACAAGATGCCGTAATGATCCATGATCCGGTTTACAATCCATTTGAATCTATGGTGACACTGAATAACCGAAAAGTGATTCGGTCCTCATTACTTATTGTAGATGGCCAATTTAAGATAGATTTCGCAGATATAGAACAGCAGTTTAAACGAGAGAAAGTGAAATTATTTATTTTGAGCAATCCACATAATCCCGGAGGAAGGGTTTGGACAAAACAAGAATTAATTCAACTAGCAGATCTTTGTCAAAATTATCAAGTTCTTTTATGTAGCGACGAGATCCACGGCGATCTTGTATACCAACCTGAGGATTTTTTCTCTGTTGTAGCTATTAGTGAAAAATATAAAAATTTTGTCATAACACTCACGGCAGCTACTAAAACATTTAATTTAGCTGGCATTAAGAATTCAATGATCTTCGTACAAAACGAAACGTTACGAAATGCCTTGGTATTAGCTCAAGCAAAGACAGAACAAAATAGCATCAATACATTTGGCTATGCAGCTACAGAAGCAGCTTTTACAACAGGGGCTCCATGGTTAAAGGACCTCTTAGCTTATTTAAAAACCAATTTAGCTACTATTTGTACTTTTTTTGATGCAGAATTGCCTGGCGTTTCCTATATGACACCACAAGGAACTTACTTATTTTGGTTTGATTGCTCTACGCTTAGCATTCCTGATGAACAATTGACGCATCATTTTGCACAAGTTGGGAAAATTGGTTTAAACGCTGGCTCAGCTTATGGTCCAACTGGATCACAATATATGCGGTTAAACTTTGCTGCTCCCCATGAGGTAGTTGTTGAAGGTTTAAATCGTATAAAGTGTGCTTTTGACCATCCGACTAGTTACAAATAGAAAAAACGACGATTGAGTTTTTCCTCAATCGTCGTTTTTTCTATTTATATTAAGCTAATTCAATGCTTTCGATGACAATATCATTTACGGGTTTGTCTTGAGGTCCACGTTTTACACTTTGGATCGCATCGACAACATCCATGCCTTCAATTACATGACCAAAAACAGTATGACGGTTGTCTAACCATGGTGTTCCGCCATTTTCTTTGTAGGCTTCAACAATTTCTACAGGGTAACCAGCAGCTTCAAGTTGACCTACCATGTTTGCAGGTGTTTGAGAAGCTGATACAATAAAGAATTGACTTCCATTTGTACCCGGACCTGCATTTGCCATAGAAAGAGCACCTTTAAGGTTATATGCTTTGTCTGAAAATTCATCTTCAAAAGCACTTCCCCAGACACTTTCTCCACCCATACCGGTTCCAGTTGGGTCTCCGCCTTGAATCATGAAATCAGGAATAACACGGTGGAAAATAATTCCATTGTAGTATCCACTTTCTGCTAATTTAACAAAGTTTTCTACAGCTTTAGGAGCAACTTCAGGGAACAATTTTATTTTCAAATCACCCATAGTTGTTTTAAGCGTAGCAACTTTTTCATTATTTGCTACTTCTTTTGATAATTGTGGAAATTCAGACATTTTATCGTCCTCCTATTTTATAGTTACTTCTCTATCATACCGAATTCTTACGTGCATTGCTATTTTTTTAGTTGTTTTCACCTCTAGAACTAATAAATAACTATTTTGCTGCTTTTTTTTCTTTCCTAAACATTATTTGTCAAAGAAAAGTTCGTTTCATGGTATGATAGGAGAATAATATTGAATTATTTAAAAGGATGGTACATGATGCTTATTTTAACAAATTTCCCGCTTATTGCGGCTTTTACAGCTATTACATTTGCACAAATCATTAAAATCCCAGTAGCTTTTCTCTTACAAAGAAAAACAACTTGGGCTTTAGCTACTTCTACTGGTGGAATGCCAAGCTCACATTCAGCTGCTGTATCAGCTCTTATCACCGCTTTAGCTTTACAATATGGTGTTGCTTCTCCTTTTGTAGCTATAGCAAGTACTTTTGGTGTTATTGTTATGTTTGATTCCATGGGTGTTCGTAGACAAAGTGGCGAACAAGGAATCTTATTAAATCAATTAGTGGTTGATTTTCACATGTTAAGAAAAAAGGTCGTCAAACTTTCCCATGAATCAGCCGTTCTTGTTAATGAGCAAAAAGAACGACATTTGAAAGAATATCTTGGTCATAAACCAATTGAAGTTTTCTTTGGCATTTTTACAGGTATTATAGTAGCTTTTGCAACACGAGCTGTGTTGACTTATTTTTCACTTTTATGATTGTTTTAGCTTTATTTATTAGTCCTTTTAGCTGTCTTGAAAGAGGCTCACAGTTAAAGGACTATTTTTATTGGATACATACCTACTTATGTCCAATGTACTATATTTTAAAATAATTTGAATCAAGAGTATACGATTGGAGGAAGTTCGTTTTGACTATTACTAAAGAAGTCTTCGACATTACTATTATTGGTGGAGGCCCTGTTGGCATGTTCGCTGCTTTTTATAGCGGTATGCGAAATGCAAAAGTAAAAATAATTGAAAGCTTGCCTCAATTAGGCGGACAACTAAGTATGTTGTATCCTGAAAAAGATATCTATGATATCGCGGCACTGCCTGTCATTAAAGGACAAGAATTGATTGACAACCTTTCCATTCAGATTTCTCGTTTTGATCCGACGATTTGTTTAGAAGAAGAAGTTATTGATGTCTTTAAAAATGATACTGGAATCTTCGAGCTAACTACTAAAAAATCGATTCATTATTCAAAAGCCATTATTATAACTGCTGGAAATGGAGCTTTTCAACCTCGTAGATTAGAGTTAGATCATGCAGAAGATTATGAAGGCAAAACTTTACACTATTATGTCAACAATATTGAACAATTTAAAGATCGTACTGTAGCTATCTGCGGTGGAGGCGATTCTGCGGTAGATTGGGCCTTAGCTCTTGGACCTATTGCTAAAAAAGTGTATTTGATTCACAGAAGGAATAATTTTAGAGCGTTAGAACATAGTGTTTCTTTGTTAGAAGATTCGAATGTTGAAGTGATTACCCCTTATATTCCAGTCGCTATTAAAGGAGAACATCCTCAGATTCAATCGGTTCATTTAAAAGAAGTTAGAGGAGAAAACGAGAAAGAACTTGAAATTGATAACTTTTTAATCAATTATGGATTTACTTCTTCTATTGGCTCAATGAAGAAATGGGGTTTTGCTGTAACCCGTAATGAAATCCCAGTTAACACTAAAATGGAAACGACAGTACCTGGTATTTATGCAGCAGGAGACATTTGTATCTATGATGGGAAAATCAAATTGATCGCTACCGGATTCGGAGAAGCTCCGACTGCTGTCAATAATGCCATGAGTTACATCAATCCAGATGAGCGAGTACAGCCTATGCACAGTACGAGTCTTTTTTGATTTGATACGCTTATTAAAAAATAAGTGAATTTCTTTTCTTAGATTCAAATGGTTAATGCACGTTATTTAATCTGCTTTCCAGTATAATCAAACTATACTTAAAATGGAGGGATTCAAATGGTAAAAGATACAACTGAATTACATGAAAAAGCATTAGAATTATTAAATCAACGTGGCGTTCAACTACAAGACATTGCTGAATTGGTCATGTTTTTACAACAATCTTACATTAATGATTTAAGTCTTGAATTATGTTTGGAACATGTTGAAGCTGTTCTTAAAAAAAGAGAAGTTCAAAATACTATCCTTACAGGAATTCAATTGGATATTTTAGCAGAAGATAAGCAGTTAATGAACCCTTTACTAGATATCATTGTTGATGATGAAGGGCTTTATGGAATTGATGAGATCTTAGCTCTTTCTATCGTAAACGTTTATGGTTCGATTGGTTTTACAAATTACGGATACATTGACAAAATCAAACCCGGTATCTTAGGCAAATTAAATAAACACGAAGGAAATAAAGTCCATACTTTCTTGGATGATATTGTTGGAGCTATTGCAGCTGCAGCTGCTAGTCGTTTAGCACATACTCAACCAGATAAAAGTGGTATCACTCAATAATTTCCCTACGCAAAAATAAAAAGGAGGAGGTCGAGACATTACATTGTCTCGACCTCCTCCTTTACTTCTTAATTAAGTATTTACTTTGGAAGTTTCGCTTATTTTATTTAAAAGCTTGCTTTTTAGCACAAAAATAGCCAAAAACAATTTGAATTTCAATCAACACGAAAGCTAATATAAAACAGTGCATAAAGAATGTTTCAGGTAATGCTAAAATAATTGGATCCGTAGACGGATTGAACAACCAATCATCGTTATTAAAAAACAACTTATGAAAAGCCACAAATAATTGATCAAAACTAACGGCTATCATAAATAGTACAACAAACGGAACAGCTATCCCTACTTGGAATGGACGAACCAATTTCCAAAAAAGCTGATTCTTTTTGATGTAGTAAAGATAAAAAGAAGATCCTACAGCAGTAACCAAAGCAATTACATAGTCGAGTATAAAGAGTCGTTTGACTTCATAAAAATGAAATAAGCCACTTTCTGAACTCGGAAAATCTGGAAAGTTTAACTCGGTTACCCAAGGTAAGTTCAAGTAGGTTAATAATACCCGGTAGTTTTCCATTAATGTTTCTTTTGATAAACCAATACTTTCAGAAATCCCTAAATAATTGATATCAAAACCATATAATGGTGTCAAATTGATCGTTAGTGCAATCGAAAACGATACAATAAACAAGAACAAACAAATTATTCCTATAAAGTGCAAAAATTTCTCTTTCACTAAAACACCCACTCATCCAAGGAATTTAATAAATAAGTCGGTTGTTTTTCCACAAGTTCTAAATCATTTAATGAAGTAAAGCCTGTCAATACTAGTAGAGTATCGACAGCATTGTTGATTCCTGCTAAAATATCTGTTTCGTAATTATCGCCTACCATAATGACTTCTTCTTTTGTTAAGCCAATCGTTTTAATGGCTTCCTCCATGATGATGGCTTCTGGCTTGCCTATAAAAGTCGGTTGAACCTTGGTTGCTGACACTAATAAAGCCACTAACGAACCAGCACCAGGTACCATCCCTTTATCACTCGGTAGATTAGTATCTTTATTGGTTGCAATAAAACGAGCGCCTTTATGAATAGCTAAAGTAGCCGTTTCAAACTTCTGATACGTAACTTGTCGGTCGATCCCTACAACCACGTAATCCGGGTTCTCTTCATCTTCAATAAAGCCTGCATTTTCCAAAGCACTTCTGATACCTGTTTCTCCTATAATATAGACTTTTTTTCCTCCACCTAATGAAGTCAAATAATCAGCAGTAGCCAATGAGCTTGTATACACTTCTTCTTCAGAGGTTTGAACATCAAAATTTTGAATCAAATTATCGGCAACTTCTTTTTGTGTCTTAGAAGAATTATTTGTCACAAATAAATAAGGAATTTTATTTTCTTGCAGTCTTTTAATGAACCGTGAAGCTGCTTGAATCGGTTCTTTTCCTAAATACATCGTACCGTCTAAATCAATCAAATACCCTTTATACTTCATTTACTTAACCCAACCTTTATTCTCATTAGTTTATTTTGGAACCACTTTACGACGGATACTGTATTGGCGTTTCCCTTTAGCATCTTTCACAGTTTCAACTGTTTCTTTTGAAAAATTTTTTTCAATTGATTTTTCAACTGGTGAAATTTCTTTTTTGACAAAATCTTTTTTTGCTTTCATTCTATCAGATGATTTTTTTGAATTAACTGTTTCGGTTTGTTTTGAAGCTATATTTTTTGATTGACCTTGTTTAACTACTTTTTCATTTGTAGGACTCTTACTTTTTTGTGTTCTGCGTCTTTTAGGTTTACTAGTTGCAGTCCGCTCTTTTTTGTCATCCACTCGTTGCAAAACAAAATAAGGACAGCCAAAATTACAATACTCATACAAATAATCTTGCAGATTTGCAATACGTTGATCTTGTGGTACTTTTCGATTACGGTTATCATAAAACCCTTTCAGCCGCAATTGTTCAAATCCCCAATCCGCAACGATATAATCGTATTTGTTTAAAATCTCGCTGTAGCGCTCACCCAGTCGTTCCGAATCAAAAGCCTCTCGGTAGTCCTGTACAATTTCAAATTTCTTATCTTCTATCATAATCGTTGTAGCATCAATTCTTTTGACCACCGGTTCTTCAACCGGTTTAATCAATTCATCGACTTCTTTGTCTACTGTATTTTTGGTCAGCTCTTTTGTATCACTTTCCACTTCTGTTTCGAGCACAAATGGTTTTGTTTCCCTTACACGTTTTTTTGGCCTTGGTTTAGCCGGTCGTTTTTTTGAATGAGCCTCTTTTTTAGACTGTGTTTTATCATGCATTTGTTCTTTAGTTGTTTCGTTTTCGCTTGTCATCACGTTCACCTGCTTTCTTTATCCATTGATTCAGTTAATTGATTTGCCGGGTAATGTTTTTTTAAATATTGTCCTAAGACATTTCGTATAAAATAGGGAAATAATACTTCATTCGTTCCCGTGATCTCAATAGTAGGAAAAAACGGAATAAACATAAAATGATCTACTGTAGCAAAGGTATATTGTTTAGATGCATCTATTGGTTCATCTAACCACTTGACTTCACCGGTCATTTTATCATAGGTTACTCCATTGTAACAGATTTCACCAAAAACTTTACCTCTAAATCCAATTCCTTTGATTGGGAAATTCCTTAGAAATAAGCGATTCTTTTCCATTTCATAAATAACACGAATCAAATTTTCTCCATCTAATGTACACCTTAAGATACGCATAGGATGTGGTAAAATCTCATGCAATTCATTTTTCGTGACCGTTCCTTCAATTAACGGCTGCATAAACAAACCAGCATTTAAAATAGCAGCATCTGTATGTGCATATTCCTTAAGAGCTTCTAATCCTAGCGTAACTAACTCAGAGTTGCCTTGCCAATTCACAGAAAAGTTAGTTGGGATCGTAGCAATTACTTGTTCATTGAGCAATTGATGCCCTTTTGTCTCATAGCTTTCAATTATCCACTTTTCATTTTTCGGTGGTTTTATTGTTGCCGTTTCTTTGACTGTTGCTTCAGCTGCTATGATTCTATTTCCATCGATTTCTAATTCAATATGACCCACATATTGACCAAATTTCCCCGCAGCGGCTAGCAAAGTATTTCGCACTTTTCGCCCATTTGGCAATAGGTGATGCGTATGCGAACCAATAATGACAGAAATCATAGGATACATCTCAGCAATTCGCTGGTCTTCACCAATTCCTAAATGAGATAATAAAATAACAGAATCGACTAAAGGAGATAACACTTCCAATAAATCACCTATTACTTCATCGGGGTCTTTAACATTCCATCCAATGGGTTTATAACTGGTGGGAAAAGGCGCCGTTAAACCAAATAGACCGATTTTATGCCCAGATTTTGTTTGAACAATATGAAACATTTTTGCCCATTCAGGAGGGTATCCTGTTTTATAATCATATAAATTTGAGATTACAACCGGGAAATTGGCTTCATCATATAGATGGCTCAATTGTTTTTTTGAGCTCCCAATACCTTCGTTGTTTCCAATCGTTACTGCATCATATTTCACTTCATTTAATAAAAGAATGTTAGCTTTTCCATCAGTAGCTTCTGTCAAAGGATGGACGCGATCACAAGCATCTCCAATATCAAATGAAAATACCGTTTCATTTTCTTGTTCCAATCGTTTATACTCTTCTCGCAAATAGGCAGAGATCCTCGGCCAATTTTCAAAGTGAGAATGAATATCGTTTGTATGATAAATATGGATACGTTCCATTTGCTTCATCCTTTATCTCAGAAATTTATGCTACTCTTATTATACCAATCTTCAAAAAAAATATCTTGTGTATTATAGAAGAAATACTAGCCGATTCAAATTAACACAAAATAGACTCAAACAGCCCAGTAATGAGTTGAGTAAATCCGAAATAATTTGCAAAGAATCTTCTTTAATGATAAAATTTTCAATGCTACAACATTTCATTTAAAGCCATGTTAAAGATTAACTATTTTCTTACTCATATTTCTACTAAAAAAGAGTCTTCATAACTTATAAAGATATTTAGTACTTCATTCAATTTACCTGATCCTAAAGTTTCTTAACTTGATAAATTAAGTAAATAGCGTGGTCACTCATTCTGTTTAACTCTGTTGTTGGGAAAAACTGAATCTCTTTTACTAAGAACCGTTACTTTATAAAAAATAGAATACTCTTTAGAACTACGACAAGCATTAGAAATCTCTTTATCTGTTCTAAGCTTTTTTTATTGCTCAAAATTTTTTCTCCCTATTAAGAATAGGCAAAGGTTTTCTCTGTTCGTCGTTCTTAATTTACCTACCTAACTATAGAAAACAAGGAGTGTGTCTAAATGATTGAATTTAAAAATGTTGAAAAGTATTATGGTGATTTTCAAGCTTTAAAGAACATCAATCTTACCTTTAAAAAAGGTGAAGTAGTGGTTGTTATCGGGCCTTCTGGTTCTGGTAAAAGTACCATGTTGCGTTGTATCAATGGTTTGGAAGAAATTTCTGAAGGAGAATTATTGATTGAAGGTCAAAATGTCCATGATAAAAAGACGAATATTAATGAGATTCGTAAGAATGTTGGGATGGTATTCCAACACTTTAACCTTTATCCACATAAAACGGTTTTAGAAAATATTATGCTAGCACCAATGAAAGTATTGAAACATTCTAAAGAAGAAGCTCAAAAAGATGCTGAGAAGTTTTTAGAAAAAGTTAATATGCTAGGAAAAAAAGATGCTTTCCCTTCTAAATTATCTGGTGGACAACAACAGCGTATCGCTATTGCTAGAGGATTAGCGATGGATCCTGACGTCTTATTGTTTGATGAGCCAACCAGTGCTCTAGATCCTGAAACGATTGAAGATGTGCTAGACGTTATGAAAAAATTAGCTAAAGAAGGCATGACCATGATTGTGGTTACGCATGAAATGGGCTTTGCACGTGAAGTAGCTGACCGCGTTATTTTTATGGCCGATGGAGAAGTCCTTGAAGATCGCGAAGCGGTTCCGTTCTTTGAAAATCCTAAAGAAGAACGTGCTAAACAATTTTTAAGTAAAATTATTAATCATTAATTTAATAGGAGGAATTTCCAGATGAAAAAATTAAACAAGCCCTCTCTTTTTCTTCTCTTACTCCTGCCAGTCTTTTTTCTTGCTGCCTGCGGTTCTCAGAGTGCAGCTACAGTAGATATAACAGAACGTATAGAAGAAAATCCAACCCTTACATGGGGTGTAAAAGTGGATACCAATCTTTTTGGTCTTTATGATATTAAGTCTGGCGAGATCAGAGGTTTCGATATCGATATTGCTAAAGCTATCACCGAAGAACTCACTGGCGATGCAGCTAATGCTGAATTCGTTGAAGTGACTTCTAAGACACGGATTCCATTATTAAAGAACGGAAATATTGACGCTATTATTGCGACTATGACCATTACTGAAGAACGAAAAGAACAAGTTAACTTTTCGTCTGTTTATTTTGATGCTGGCCAAGCACTATTGGTTCCAGACGACAGTCCTATCCAAGGTCTAGCTGATTTATCTACTGATACGACTGTTCTAGCGGTTAAGGGATCTACTTCTGCACAAAATATTCGTGAGTTAGCTCCTGAAACAAATGTCTTAGAACTAGAAAATTATTCTGAAGCCTTTACCGCTTTGCAATCCGGACAAGGGGATGCAATAACAACAGATAATGCTATTTTGCTAGGAATTATTGCCGACAATCCTGGCTACCGACTAGCTGGTGGCAACTTTACACAAGAACCTTATGGTATTGCAATCAATAAAGGCCAAGATGTTCTTTTAACTAAAGTTAACGAAGCTCTAGAAACAATCAAAGCCAATGGTGTATACGATGAAATCTATGCTAAATGGATTTCTGAAATAGACTGATTATTTTGTCAATCCACCGATAAGCAGTGAACTTACTGCTAAGAATAAAGAAGCGAGGTGCACCTATGCTAACAATTATAACAACCTACTCAGATGTCTTAATTACTGGGTTTCTAAACACACTATACTCAAGTATTATTGCTTTATTTTTCAGTTTGATCATTGGTACGTTGATGGCTATTTTACAACTGTCTAAAAATAAATTGATCAATATCTTGGCAAATTCTTATGTAGAGTTTTTCAAGAATATTCCACTTTTGATCATTGTAATGTTCTTTTACGTAGTAGTTCCCTTATACTGGTTCTCTATTACTGGATTTACAGCTGGAACAATTGGGTTAACAATTTATACTTCTGCTTTCATTGCTGAAACAGTCCGCGCCGGAATCATGAGTGTCCCTAAAGGGCAAACAGAAGCTGGTCTTTCAACCGGTTTAACCCAAAATGAAACGATGCGTTATATTGTATTGCCACAAGCTTTTAAAATTGTAATTCCGCCACTTGGCAATCAATTCATTAATTTGGTAAAAAATTCATCCGTTCTAGCTATCGTTACAGGGCTTGATCTAATGTATCAAGGCGATTTAATTGCTAGCGAAACATTTAATACGTTTGACACGTACATTTTAATTGGCTTAATTTACCTCATTATCACATTGCCTTTAACTTATTTAATGAGTTATATCGAACGTCGCTTAAATGTAACGTCTTAAAAGGAGGAGAAATCATTTGACTATTATAGAAGCTTTTTCATGGATGAATATCCGCTTCTTACTGGATGGACTTCTCGTAACAGTAGAAGTAGCTTTACTTTCAATTGTCTTTAGTTTCATTGTCGGAGCTATTTTAGGTTTACTCCGATATATGAAAATTCCCATTTTTTCGAAAATTGTCGGGGCTATTATTGATTTAATCCGTAATTTGCCTTTGCTATTAATTATCTTTTTTACTTATTTTGCTTTACCACAAATCGGTATTCGTTTTGATATCTTCTGGTCAGCAGTAGCTGCATTAACTATTTTTGAATCTGCTATGCTTTCAGAAATTATTCGTGCTGGTTTGAATTCTGTCCCATCTGGTCAAATGGAAGCTGGACGTTCTACCGGATTGACTTATCTTCAAACGCTGTGGTTTATTATTATTCCACAAGCCTTTAAAGCTATGGTTCCTCCAATCGTCAGTCAACTAATTTCTTTGATCAAAGATACTTCATTGGCAACAATTATTTCTTTGCCAGAGTTAACACATAACGCCCGGATCATCTATGGTCAAAATACCACATACGTGATCCCAATGTTTATTGCTTTAGCATTCTTCTACTTTATCATTTGTTACGCTTTATCAAAATTTGCCAAACGTTTTGAAGCAAAACTAACATAACCATATAGCCACTCACTAATAATAATTTTAGTGAGTGGCTATTATTTTATCTTCTTTTAGGTTACGCTAACTATAAGTTTTTAAATTTAAAAAAATTGAAAGGACTTTTCTATGACCCCCTTTACAGAACGAGTGATCAAAATCATCCAATCGATTCCAAGTGGGAAGGTAATGACTTACGGTCAAATAGCTACTCTTGCTGGCAACTCTCATGGAGCAAGACAAGTAGTCCGCATCCTGCATTCTATGAGTCTAAAGTATAACTTACCCTGGCATCGCATCATCAACGCTAAAGGCGAAGTGGCAATCCAAGATTCTGAGGGAGCTTTTACTCAAAAAGATTTCTTACTATCGGAAGGCATTGTTTTGAGCGCGTCCGGAAAAATTGATTTAGCTACTTATCGTTATCATCCAACGATTGACTGGCTACTAGAAGATCCTTAAAAGACTCAAGTCGACTCACCTTTTTCAGAAAGGGAGTTAACTTGAGTCTTTTTCTATATCTGGTTGATTGAATACTGTGGATGACTATAAAATAGGCGTCAATATGAAACGACTTATCCACAAAAAAGCTATTTTCAGTGGATAAGTTCTATTAAAATGATGCCAATTAGTTGCTATTGTCTATTTTTTCATATCATTACTTATGGTTATACACAGTTATTAACAGGTTGATACAAGATTCTTTATCAAACTTCTATTATTTCTGAGTCTTATTTTCTGTTTCATTTAATTTTTATACATTTTCTATTATAAGCATATCATTCTCGTCAAATTTCCAGCTGGAGCTGTAGGCGACTTCCCAATAATAACCATCTATATCTTGAAAATAACCGCTATATCCACCCCAACTAACTCTCACAGGTTCTTTTACGATCTTCCCACCATTTTGCCTTACGAGTTCGATCAATTCATCCACTTCATTCTCTGATCTCACATTGCAAGCTAGTGTGATCCCGCTAAATCCTTTTTCCTGAATCATGGGTGGAACTGCTTCATTAATGTCTTTGGCTAAATCTTCAATTGGGAACAACTCTAGTTTACTTCCTTGATTATTGAAAAAGACAATAGCCGGTTTATCAGCTTTTTCATGGGTTTTAAACCCAATTCTTTTATAAAAAGTTAGCGCAGCTTCCATATTTTTTACTCCCAAACAAACTAAATTGATTCGATTCATTTTAAAGCCTCCTCATAGCGATTCAATCACAAATTGATCTTCTTTTGTTAAATCAAAATCAAATAATTCTAAGTTAGATAGTTGGTGTTCCTCGGTATGAGATTTGGGGATAACTACCACGCCTCTTTGGATTTGATAGCGTAATAGAACCTGTACCCAATTTTTTCCATAGTTTTCAGCAATCTTATCTAACTTATCAATTTGCTCTGGAGTGACTTTGCTTACCGGTCCCCAAGCTACTGGAACAATGTTCGTTTTAAGCAAATAATCGATCAATTCATGATTCCATGTATGTGGATTCGATTGAATTTGATTCACTGCTGGTTGAATACGTGCAAAGTTATGCACAGCTTCCAACATCTCAATAGTAAAATTCGATACACCTATCGACTTAATTTGTCCTTTATCCACAAATGATTCTAAAACTTCCCATGTATGCTTAAGTTTCTCTTTATCTTTAATTGGATGATGAATCAAATATAAATCGATATAATCCGTTTTCAAATTTTCTAAACTCTTCATTACAGTTTGTTCAACTAAATCTTTTGAGCCAATATAAGCATCTTCTGCAGGAATTTTTGTTATAATGTAAAATTCTTTGCGAGGGATACCGCTTTCAAGAATAGTTGTCCCAACTCCTGATTCATTTCGGTAAGAAATAGCGGTATCTATTAAACGATATCCAGCTTTTATAGCTGATCTTAACGCACTAAAATCTCCATTCAATTCTCCATGATATCGATTACCCTCTTTACCATAGGTATTCGTTCCCGTTCCAACTGCTGGTATAGCAAGTCCATTTGCTAAAGTCATGGTTTCCATCGGCTCGTTCCCCTTTACTATTTCCTTAAACTGCTTTTCTCTCTAATAATAAGGAGTTTAATTGACTTAAGTCAAGTTTCAAGCATCTTTATGATGGGAAAATCTTTATTTGCTTAACAATAAAAAGTGGAAATCAAAAAAATCTCCTGCGTCTATTAAAATAGATGCAGGAGATTTCAAAACAATTGTATTATTTATTCAGCAACTGTAGTTTCTCCAGTAATAGTACCTTCTTCTAATTTAGCAGAATCCATTAATTCTTGAGAATCAAACGTTACATTTCCTTCAATTGTTGAATCAGCAAGTTCAAATCCTTCAGCTGATACAACAACGTCTCCAACAAATGTTCCGTTTTGAATTCTAAAGTTAGGAGATTCAACAGTCATCATTGGTGCTGTTAAAGTAAACTCATCTGTTACATTGCGGTCTTCATCTTGTGCATACAATGCTAATTTACGATAAACATCTCCACTTTCTTCTCCACCATCATAGAAAGTTCCAGATACAAGAATATCTTCAGTTAAAGTAACATCATCTGTAATAGCATGAATCCAAGCACCCTCTGCGCTAAGTCCTGTAATTATATCTTCAGGGTCATTACTAATTGATGCAGTTGTAACTACTTCTGCGCTTTCTGTAGTAGATGAAGCCATCTCTGCACTTTCTACTGTTGAAGAAGCTGATGATGCATCTTCTGCTACCTCGTCGTTATTGCCACAACCTGCTAAAATAATAAGTGATGCACAAACTCCCAAAAACAAACCTCTTTTTTTATTTGATTTAACCATCATATTTCCCTACCTCCAATTTTTTTATGCGTTTCCAAAACTACTAATACAGTTTTTTCAGAATAATTCTGCCGTATTAATACCTTCCGTTATAGCATACAACATCTTTGTGAATTGTTCAACTTGTTTCGGATAAAAAAAGAATTTTTTTTATATTTGTGACATAAAACAGACTATTTTCCTTTTTAAAAAAGCAATTTATTATTTATTATTTACTATTTTAAATCGAACTTTTTTCTAATCCGACTATCTAGACAATATTGAATCTGATCGCCATCATTTATATTATTTTCTATACAGCTACCTATCATAATTTTCCACTTTTTTTGAGAAAATTTCTATTCCCCTTGCATCTTTCCGTCAAATAGACCATTTGTTTTAATTTTTCCATTTTGAAATAATGAGTATGTATTCCTCTTTTGCAACATACTTTATTTGACCATTTTTATAAGGACTTTCCATAATCATTCTTTTGTGAATAAATAATCATGATTGTTGTTTGAATCGATAAAACAGATACATCTAAAAAAAGCACTCTCAAAAGTAAATTCATACTAACTTTTGAGGTACCCAATTTTTATTTACTTTGTTCAGTTGTTTGAGTTACATACTTAAGTACAAAAGCTTGAACTTTTTGTTTATATTCCTTTTTGTTCTTTTCATAAGCTTCCGCATGGTCGGCATTAGGTGCAATATATAGCTCCTTAGGTGAAGGATTAGCCTCATACACATCATAGACCATTTCTGTCGGCACAAATTTATCATTTGCACCATGGATAAACAACATAGGAACCTTGTTGTTTTTGATATGTTCAGTTGTATTAGCTTCTCCAAACCAATAGTCAGAACGTAGTTTCGTTACTAAACTAGTTATGGGAATTAAAGGATATTCGGATAAATTATACATATCTTTCAATTGATACGCCAACTCGCCGTTTAAAGAACTATACCCACAATCTTCCACGATCACCTTAACATTATCTGGCAATTCTTCTCCACTGACATTCATAACGGTTGTTCCACCCATGCTGACCCCAAATAAAGCCAGTTCAGCATCTGTGCCAACTTTATCTATCATTAGTTGAATCCACTGCAAGTAATCTTTTCGTTCATGCCAACCAAAACCTATATAATCTCCTTCACTTGTTCCATGTCCGCGGGCATCCGGTACAAATACATTAAACCCCATATCATGGTATAACTTAACATACGACGCCATTTGTTCTAAGTTTCCTGCATATCCATGTGCTAATAGGGCAACTTTTTTAGAAGCAAGCTCACTTTCAATGTAAATCCCTGAAAGCTTCAGTCCATCACCAGATATAATAGATAATTCTTCACGCTCCACTTCATCGTACCATCTTTTTTCTTCCAGCCATGGATCTTCAGGATCGTAATCTCCATCCACATCTATTGCTTCTATAAAATCTTTTTGGTTTATAGCTACTGCTACACCATAAAAATAATTCCCTGCGAACCCTAAAACAAGAATAACCAAAGCCAAAAATACAGCCAAACTTATCCAAATCTTTTTTTTCATCACTCACACTCCATAATTTTGTTGATAGTATCTTCAAACATTCTCTTTATTCTACCCTTTTTGCCGTAAATAGGTGCACAAAAAAAACTATAATTTTTTTAAAGTACCTTTCGAAAATTCAACAAATCCAATCTAACTAAATAGCTACTCAAATGAAATTAGCAGCTATTTATATGGGCTAATTCTTTAAAAAGCTAAGCAACTTAAGTGTCGTATTTCGATTTCTAATGGTAATTTGTTTATAAAAAAGGCGACTAGCCAATTTAGAATAATAAGTTTTACTGTAATGCTGTTTAAAGGAGGAAGACCAAAAAATTGCCTGTTCCCCAATATAAATTTTGTCATAGGTGGAATCAACAGTTGATAAATAAGCCATAATATCACTTTTATTAGCAGAAGCTAGATAAAACAACGCATTGTGCCGATAATCTTCATTTTCTCCCCACCATGTTGGAACATTCGCAAGTTCCATTTTATACTTTTCATCAGAAATAACGACGACTTCAACTGGAAAGGTAAACTGATCTGCTAAGATTGCTTGACACTTTATTAAAACCTCCTGTTCCGCATCCTCTTCACTTTCAACTATTAAATTGCCACTGTTAATATAAGATTTCACATTCATGAAACCAGCGTTGGTTAGATACTGTTTTAACGCACTCATCGGAACTTTGTTGTTCCCTCCAACGTTAATTCCTCGTAATAAAATGATAAATTGCATATAGCCAACCCCCTTTATCAGATTTGTTACATATCCACTTGAAAAGACTTTTTAAGGTATGTCCCATAAAAAATTGGCAACCATTTGATCAACTTGCGTATTTTCATGCAATAGACTGTGATAAGCTTGTGATCCTGTAATGATTTCATAGCGGTACTCAATCCCATTTGTTTGCATTAAATAATTGATAGCTAATGCGCTTCTGAGCGGAACAGTACCGTCTCCGTCTGATCCATCTTTTACATCCCCAGCAACATTCAGCATTGCGGTTTCTTTGGGAAACTGCTGAATGCCAGCAGAAAAGTCGCCATACCGTTCACTGATTACCAAAGGACCGTTCAAATCCAGTGCCTCAAGAGACTGGTCTTCATTACCTGTCACAAAGTCATTAAAGGGTCCGCCGATAGCAACAAAATGATTGACCATTGGCAGAGACTGATCACTCCCGTATGTGACCAGATACCTTAAACTGCTCACAGCTCCCATCGAGTGACCGACTAAGTTAACCTCATCAATTTGGTACGTGCTAGTTAGATAAGATAAAACAACTTTGATCCAATCTGCTTGGTTCCACTCATTGTTTTTATTATCTGCAAATAACACCTGAATCAAGGGATTATTTGTTTGCTCTTGCCAGTCACCTGTTTCAGATATACTTCCATCTGGCTGAACGATTATGGTTAAAACTTTCTTTCCAAAACTACTCGCTTCAAATCGGGACAGCATCCCACTAAAGCTGCCTTCTGTTCCTCCATAGCCATGAATGAACAGTGTTGGAACGTTTGTCTGTGTTGTGGTCAACGGTTCGGTTGAATCACTGCTGGCAAGACTAGCCTCACTAGCACTTGATGAATTTGATCCAACGGACTCTTGACTTTCTTCACCTGTCTTCGTTATTTCTCCATTTCCACACCCCATACTTATAAAGCCTAATAAAAGAACTAGAAAGGAAACTAAAAAGGAAACTAAAAATGTTTTTTTCATATTTTTCTACTCCTAACTACTCTCACCTTTACTCGATCCTATTATGAATCACCTTAGTGTATCAGCAAAAATTCATACTATTTTATAAACAGATTTTTAAAATTAATTTAACGATTTTCTATTTAACGAGTTCATTAATTTCTGTGTGTAAGTCCGCAATGTTTCATTATTAATTATACCATTTTCATCAATTCATTCACCTTATCTTTAAACTTAAAAACTATTAAAAATTTTACTAAGTAAAAATGCTCATCGCCTTCTTTGGGATGGCAATAAGCAAAATTATCTATTTTCAGAGGGTAAATCCTGAATTTTATTGATGCAAGCCTTACTCTTGACCTACTTCTAAATAGCGATATAGATTGACATCCATTGGTTCTACAAATTTCAGATTCATTTCAACCACTTTTTTCTTATTGCCATTTTGAACAGGTTTTTCTAATTCAACAATAGAATCCTTTAACGGAATTACTTCGCCTAAATAGTAAAATTCTATTCCTTCATTATCTGATTTTTTTGCAAAAACGCGTATTTTCCAGTCTTCTGGGTGTAATAATTTTTGAACTTCAGGAGAGTTCATCGTTCTAGGAGCCTTGGTAAACCATCTCATCGTTGAAGTATCCAACAGTTCATCTTCATAAGCCATTTGTGCTCCTGAGAAATTCTCCCCTTTTTTAAGCGTTACAAAAATAACAAATTCGCCTTTACTTGCCGTATACCCACCAATATTTTGGTCTACCATTTGTTTGTCCCAATTTAATAAACGCAAAACATCTTTTCGCTTATATTTTTGATAGCGTGTCAACGGCTCTGAAGAACTGTAGCTTGTCGACTTAAGTTGCCCAGTTAAAAGGATATCTGTGATCAAATGGACAAAGTAACCATTGGTCATTGCTTGTTTAAACAATGGCGTTAAACTGACTTGATCATTCGTCCACTCAATAAATGCTTGCCCTTTATAGGTAGAGGCGATTGAACCGGTATAAAAAGTTAAACTTAATGTATTTAAAACAGAATGAACCGTTTCATTAGTTGCTAAGACATCCTGCTGTTTAAACAACTGCTGAATCTCTTCTAAAGTCATCGTTTTTTCAGGTTCACTAATCATTTTTTGTAATAAAATTAATTCTTGTTTGCGTATGCCAGCTAAAAATTCGCGTGAAGCAATCATTAAAAATCGATTTTCTATTGAGCAAATATTTTCTTCATTTTGTTTAATACTCACTAAAAAATCATAATAACTGGTCTTTTTATTGGCCATCAAAATAGGATCCAGCGTTTTTTGTTCTTGAAAGTCTTTCAAATAAGGGACTCGCCCAAGACGGTTTAAGAGCAGTTCAAAAGCTTTTTTTAATTCACTCATGCTATTCATCGATGCTTGGTTGATCGACGAAAAAATTTGTTGCCTTGCAATTTTCTCGAAATTCACAGAAGAAACACCTGAAATAAAGTTCGTATCAAACGTATCTTTACGCAAACTATTTTTATCTCTAGACATATCTCCCGATAAAGCCATTGGAATCATATAGTTATTCTTATAGTTTCCAATAAAATCAATCACCGTAACATATTCTTTTGACGAATCTTTTCTTAACCCACGCCCTAATTGTTGAATAAAAATAATATTAGACGCTGTATTTCGAAGCATCACTATTTGATTGACTTTTGGAATATCAATACCTTCATTAAAAATATCCACTGTAAAAATGTATTCAATTTCACCGTTCTCTAACCGTTGGACTTGTTTTTCTCTTTCCACTAGCGAATGGTCTCCTGAAAGATAAGAACTCGAATGTCCTTTTTTATTGAACAGTAAGGATAAGGCTTTCGCCTCTTGTTTGCGACTACAAAAAACTAATCCTTTGGGTGTATTTCCCGAACACCCATAATAATCAAGTTTTTCTAATAAGTAAGTAGTCCGTTCTTCTTCAATTAAATTCTTCAAATCGGTGGATTCAGAAATCAGCTCGCCATTTTTTTCGTAATCGGTGACTCCAAAATAATGAAATGGGCAAAGCATCTTTTCTTCTAGTGCTTCTTGAAGACGGATCTCGTAAGCAATCGTGTAATCAAACAATTCGAAGACGTTAAACCCATCTGTTCTTTCTGGAGTTGCTGTCATTCCCAATAAGAAATTTGGTTGGAAATAGGCAAGTACTTTATGATAAGATTTCGCTCCAGCTTTATGAACTTCATCAATCAATATATAATCAAAGTGATTTTTAGCAAACTGTTGTAAGACCGCATCTTTTGAAATTGTTTGGATCGTTGCAAATAAATAGTTTGCATTTATTTCTTTTTTATTTCCAGAAAGGATACCAAATTCCTCATTATTTCCACCAACAATTTTTTTGTAATCACTCTTTGCCTTATTTAGAATCTGTTCTCTATGAACGACAAATAAGACACGTTTTGGTTTAGCTTGTAAGACATCAAATGCCGATAAATAAGTCTTACCTGTCCCTGTAGCTGAAATGACTAGCCCTTTTTTTGCGCCAGTTTCTCTTAATTCTTTAAGATTATTTAATGCTATTTTTTGCATTTTATTCGGTCTAATTGCACTATAAGACATCTCTGCTTCAGTCGATCCTATTTCCTGTACTTTACTTACTTCCCTAGAAAAAGTCATAGGTTGATAAGTCTTTTTATAATTACGAATCCATTCATGCGTTAATCTTTGAGCATCTTGCCATTCCTGCTCCATATGTAATTGTATCTCTTGCAGCATTTGACCGTGTTCGTAAGACGTTAAACGAACATTCCATTCATAATTAATCTTTAATGCACTCATTGTTAAATTAGAACTACCTATAATAAAAGAATGAAACCCTTGTTGCTTAAAAAGGTAGCCTTTAGAATGAAATCCTTGCTGCTTTGAAATACGTACTTCTACATTCGGTATCTTTAATAAATCTTCAAAGACAGCAGGTTGGTTAAAGGCTAAATAAATTGAAGTCACAATCTTTCCTCTGACTCCTTGTGCATGTAAATCTGCTAGTTTGGTTTTTAATGCTGCTAATCCAGCTTGCGTTAAAAAGGCCACAGAAAAAAAGAACTCTTCACACGAATCTAATTCACTTTGTAATACATTTAGCATAAACTGTTTATTTTTTGTATCATTAATAATAAATTTTGGATCATACGAAGAAGCTCCAACTTTATGATTGACGAAAGCTTTTTTCAAAGACTGCTCTAGAATATCTGTCATAAGCTTACATTCTCTTTTATTAATTTTTCTACTGCTGGTAAATCTGCTGGTGCCCATTTCAAGACATTTAATTCTACTGGCTTTAACCACTTCAATTCACTGTGTTCAGACAACTGTGGTGTACCTTTTTTTAGCATACAAATAAAGGTTGTTAAGTTCACTAAACCGAAATCATATTGGTAACTAGTTGTTTCAAATTTTTCAGATTGGACATCTACCTCAATCCTTAACTCTTCTTTTAATTCACGAATTAAGGCCTCTTGGGGGGTCTCACCATCTTCTATTTTCCCACCAGGAAATTCCCACATATGTGCCAGAGCTTTACCTTCTCCTCTTTGTGCACATAAAATTTTACCGTTCTCTACTAAAATAGCACCTACAACATCCATCGTTTTCAACAAGTTCACTTCTTTCTTTTTACTTCTTGATCTCATTTTATCATAGAGATTTTACCTTTAAAGATCAAGTTACAAAAACAGTTTTCTCTGTAAGCGAACGTGTCTTTCATATGCTAGTGTAATTATGATTATCTTTACAAAAAAAGCCTTACGTCAAAAGGTGTGGATAAGTCTTACCAAAAGTAGGTATATGACAAATAGTGTTTATACTTCAAAAAAAATCTTATGGAATAGACGTTTTTGCTTATAAAGCCATGGGACCGCCTGAAGTCTAAAAACCGCAGTCTTAAGGCTTTCAATCCTCAACAGGCCGTAATCGCTGAAGCGTTAACGTTCTGTTATTCGCATTGAATCTAACATATGGCTACAAGCAACCTATTCCTCCAGAATTTTTAGTATGTAATTAAATTAACTCTGTCAATACTAAAAATTATAGGCCCCTTTAATTAATTTATCCACGCAAAAAAAGCCTAGAACTTGAAAGTTCTAGGCAAAAAATAGTAATGAATAAATAGCTTCACTAAATTTTATTTTTTCTTATTCTTATTCTTATTCTTATTCCAAATTGATTTAGCCGCGCTTTTCATAACACCCATAAAACTTAGGGACTGTACCATATGACTTGGATCTACATATACTTGGATAGCTTGAAGTACTTTTTTAGGATCTTTAGAAGAAAAAGTAAAGGTCCCAGATTTTTTGGTTTCAATCGCATAACGTGGAATCCATTTCCCTTTAAACATTACAGAGGCAATGACATTCTCTACTTCTTCCCATGGTATTTGAATAAATTTACGAGCATCGCGTGCATTAAAAAATTCAAATCCACTATCACCAATCATAATCTTTCCATAATCCGTTAACCCCGTAAAAGCGGTGGCATCTATTACCAAGTCTACCTTTGTATTAATTGATTCAACCATTCTATCCGCTCCATTTCTTTTAACTTCTTATATTCATTATACGTTGTTTCAAATGATTTAGGCAATATAAAAAGTGGCTGAGAGGATCCCAACCACTTTTTATATGCAAACTATTATCGCTTCACAGATTTAAATTTTGCTTTATATTATAGAAGTCCGATTACGTGTCCGCCAACTCCGACTACGAATAAGCCAAGAATAATAATGATTGGGCTAACTTTTTTCCTAAGTAAAAACATACAGAAAAATGTTAGAGCCAATGCAGCTAATCCAGGAATCAATTGATCCAAGTTGTTTTGTAAAGTTGTTACTTTAATAGGTGAAAGTGCCAATCCTGAATTTACTTGTTCAAAGGCTTGACGAATACCTTCTCCACCATTAGGAAGATCATCCCATATAATAAATGCTCCATCGTCTAATTGAACTTCAGAAACAACTGGTTGGAAACTAATGGATACCCAACGCTGTACCAGTGCAGCCAAGACGAACATACCTAAAATTGAAGCACCTTTTGTAATATCTTGTAATAATCCACCTGAAAGGTCATCGGTAATTTTAGAACCAGCTTTATAACCAAGTTCTTGTGTATACCACATGAATCCCCAACGAATTAAGTTCCAAGCTACGAAGAAAATGATTGGTCCAAGAATACTTCCACCCATTGCTAATGATGCTCCTAGAGCACCTAACATAGGACGTACAGTAAACCAGAAGACTGGATCGCCGACACCGGCTAACGGACCCATCATCCCAACTTTTACCCCTTGAATAGCTACATCATCAACTGGTGCACCATTAGCACGTTCTTCTTCAAGTGCTAATGTAACTCCAAGAATTGGTGAAGCAATATATGGGTGAGTATTAAAGAATTCCAAGTGACGTTTTAACGCTGCTGCTCGGTCCTCTTGAGTTGTGTATAATTTTTTAATTGCTGGAATCATTGAGTATGCCCAACCACCATTTTGCATACGTTCATAGTTCCAAGAACCTTGGATGAACGTTGAGCGCCATGCTACGGCTAAGCGATCTTTTTTTGATAACTGAATTTTTTCTGCCATGTCTCTTCTCCTCCTTCGGAATTAATAATCGTTTAAGATATCGCCTAACGGGTCACCAGAGTTGCTTCCGCCGCCATTTGATGAGCCTCCCATTTTAGAAAGGTTCAAGTAAATTAGAGCAAGAGCTACGCCAATTGCACCAAGAGCAATAAGTGTTAATTGAGAAATAGCTGCTACTACGAAACCGATAATGAAGAACGGCCATACTTCTCTTGTTGCCATCATGTTGATTACTAATGCATAACCAACCGCAACAACCATTCCTCCACCAATAGCCATACCATCAGTTAACCATGCTGGCATTGATTCTAAGAAAGATTGAACTGTTTCTGCTGGGATGAATAAAAGTGCTGCTGCAGGAATTGCGATACGAACTCCTTGCATAGCTACTGCTGATAAGTGTAACATTTCAATTTTTTTGAAATTGCCATCTTCAGCTGCAGTATCCATTAAATGTACGATAGGTACTGCTAATGTACGAACAACCATTGTTAAGAAAAGTCCTGCTACTGCAAGTGGAACCGCAATTGCGATAGCTGCTGGAACTCCGGCAACCCCTTGTCCACCTAATACTAAAATAATTGCTGATGCAACTGATGCTAATGCAGCATCTGGTGCTACGGCTGCTCCAATGTTTGCCCAACCAAGAGCGATCATTTGAAGTGTTCCGCCAAGAACGATACCTGCTGTCAAATTACCGGTTACTAAACCGATTAATGTACATGCTACTAGTGGTTGATGGAATTGGAATTCATCTAAGATTCCTTCAATACCTGCTAGGAAAGCAATAAGAATTACTAAAACAATTGATATTATAGACATAATAGGCCTCCTATTTAATTTAATTTACTTTACTTTACTTTACTTTACTCGTTTATTTTACGCGTGCTAATTCATTTTTTGCTTTTTTAAGAAGATCTTCCATGTTGGCACTAGAATCATTTGGTACTTTACGTACATCAAATTTAACGCCTTTGGCTTTCATCTCTTCAAAAGCTTTCACATCTTCTTGTCCCATAGAAAGAACTTTATTAACGACAACTTTACCAACTGAATGTGCTAGAGAACCAACGTTAACTTCTTTAATATCTACGCCGCCTTCGATAGCTCTAATAACGTCTTTTGGATTTTCGAATAACAATAATGCTTTAGTACTTCCAAAACGAGGATCCTTAGAAATTTCAATCATTTTATCGATTGGAACAACGTTAGCTTTAACTCCCGGTGGTGCTGCCTGTTCGATTAATCTTTTACGAAGATCATCCTTAGCTACTTCGTCTGAAACAATAAGAATGCGGCTTGGTAATACTGATTTTGTCCAAGCTGTGGCTACTTGACCATGCAATAAACGTGAATCTACACGTGTCAAAACTAATTTGATTTTGCCATCGCCCATTACTGTACCTGGTGGAATTGAACCTTGTACCGGTGCAGAAGCTGAACTAGTATTTGTTACTGGTTCTAACTCTTCTGGTCTAATTCTTACGCCTTCTTTTGCTGTTTCAATAACATGTGCTGCAATTTCTTGAGCAGAATTCATTGACAAACGAGATGCATAAGATTCAATTACCATTGGTAAATTTAATCCAGAAACAATTGCCCACTTATCTTTACGTTCTTCAAACAATGCGTTAGCTTGATTAAATGGAGTACCTCCCCATAAATCAACTAAGAATAATACTTCATCTTGATCATCGAATGATGCAATTGCAGTTTGCATTTTTGCTTTTACATCTTCTGGACCTTCACTTGGCATTAGAGTAATAGCTTTAACATTTTCTTGTTCTCCAAAGATCATTGCGCCAGATTGCAAGATGCCTTCAGCGAATTCGCCATGGCTTGCTAGTATAATTCCTACCATACTTCTACCTCCTAAATAATTTATTTCTATTTTTCGAGTTAGACGCAACTAATATACTTAATCTTTTACTAGTTTTGTCTAATTTAAAACAATTTCTCAACTAACACCACCGCCACCTTTCATTTGTAATCTAAACGTTTACAGTTTAAATCACTTCAATAGTGTCATTAAAATTGTCCATATACTTAATATAATGCAAATATCGTGCCAACTTTAGTGTATCGATAAAGAAACCTTTTATATCAACATTAACACTCAAAAACAGTCTCCTAAAAACGATACACTAATTAGTGTATCGTTTTTACTGGACCTATTTCTTTTACTTTTATTTCTATTTTTAGTGTATTGTATCAAATAGAAATTACATTTTATTAGAATGTGTTTTAAAACTAGCTTGTTAAGAGAAAATTTTATGAATATTGCATCTCATATTGTTAGACCACCACTGCTTCGAAACTGAACTGATTTCAGTCATCCATGAAACAAATAAAGACTCATAGTAAACTACTCTTTGAGTAAGCACAACGAGTCTTAGTTCGAGCAACTCAGATTAATTTTCTATTTGAGGACTTATACAGCTTAGTTCTTTCCCATTAGAAATACCGTTTGTCTGCCGTTGCTATTCTATAACTTTTCACCTTTCAAAAGATTGCAATACGATTAAAATCAGATGTTGGCTTTTTAATTTAGCGGTGTTATTCTATTTTCATTACCCCACGAGAGGATGTCAAATCATGACACAATCATTTAGCCAAAAAGTTATTATTATTAGAACCAGGATTTAGACACTGTATTTTTTTCAGTAGTTTAAGTCCTATTCAAGCTTGTTTGGCTGAATGGGACTTGGGCCACCCATTCATTTATTGAATGGGTGGCCTTTTTATTTTCTCGAAAGGATGTGTTGCTATAAAATGTAGAATTTCATACAAAAAAAATCAATAAACATAACTATCTTTTATTACACCATTGGAGGGACCTAGATGAAATATTTCAGCAAATTCAATCAGTTTTATACCAAATACTTAGCTTATATTGTTGTAGGAGTTGCGGCAGTTGCCCTTTTATTACCGACCTCTTTTTTATGGGCTAGCAGCCACACTGCTTTATTTCTTCAAATTGTTATGTTTACGATGGGATTAACTATGCAACCAGCAGACTTCGTAGCCGTTCTCAAAAAACCTTGGCAAGTTTTATTAGTGATTTTGGCACAATACACTTTCATGCCACTCTTTGCTTTTCTATTAGCCAAACTATTCCACTTACCAGATGAAATTGCGCTTGGTTTAATCTTAGTTGGTTGTGTACCTGGAGGAACTTCTTCGAATGTTCTGACTTACTTGGCAAATGGAGATGTCCCCTTATCGGTTTCGGCTACTTCTGTCTCAACCTTACTAGCGCCTGTTCTAACGCCTTTATTTTTATCTTTCTATGGTGGTGCTTATATAGAGATTAGTTTTTGGAATATGTTTTCATCCATTATTCAAATTGTTTTGCTTCCAATTCTTAGCGGACTTATATTAAGTTATTTCTTTACTGCCTATCTGAAAAAATTCGAGACATTATTACCTTCCTTTTCTGCAAGTGCTGTTTTATTAGTATTAGGAGGGACGGTTGCACTCAATTCAGCAACTTTATTGGGAACAGGCTTAATTATGTTCTTGATTGTTTGGCTACACAGTCTGTCTGGCTATGCACTGGGATATGTGATCTGCAAACTATTCAAAATAGATCGCTCTGCTAATAGAGCGATGGCAATTGAAATTGGCGTACAAAATACTGGTCTTGCAGGCAGTTTAGGCTTAGCCCATTTCAGCCCAGAAACGGCTTTAGCTGGTGCAGCTGGAACAATTGTCCATACACTATTTGGTACCATTTATGCTAACCTTTGTCGCAACAAGGACAATACTGCTAAAAAAGTCACCTCCCTACCTCTTACAAATAAAGGTTAGATTAAACTTATACTACGGAAGAAGGAATTTATTATGCGTTTAAGTCAAGTTGTACGTCCAGGTCCTGGTCAATTTTTATGCGAGTCTGGTGCCTTAAACCAATTGGATCAAAAATTAGCGTCTTTTAATAATCCTGTTATCATCACAGGCGAATTGTCTTATCAAGCTTTTAAAAAGCATTACTCTGGTTCTTTAAATTTACCAGTATTTCAATATGATGGAACAGCTTCACACGAAGATATGGAACGTCTTTCTTCATTAATAAAGAAAACAGATTGCGTAGTGGGAATTGGCGGGGGACGCGCTTTGGATACTGCCAAAGGAACTGCAGAATTATTAAAGGTAGAGTACGTGACGATTCCAACTGTTTTAGGAACTTGTGCAGCATACACTCCTCTTTCAGCTGTGTATCATCCTGATCATACTTTCAAAGTAGTGGATTACTATGAAAAAGCAGCTTTACTTTGCTTGATGGATCTAGATTTATTAGTAGAATCACCAAAGAATTATTTTATGGGTGGAATTGGAGATACCCTAGCTAAGTATTATGAAGCAGAAGGCATTACTCGACATATTGAAGGCAACTTACCGGCGATGGTTCAAGTAGGGTTAAAAACTGCAAAAGTAACTCAAGAATTATTATTGAAAGACAGTGCCGAAGCTTTAAAGAGTCTGGAAAATACTGAAGTAACAGACGCGTTCAAACGAGTTGCCGAAACAGTCATAGCCATTGCCGGAACCGTTGGCGGATTTGCGGGAGAATATGGCCGTATGGCTGGTGCACATGCTGTTCATAACGGTATGTCCCTTATTCAAGAAACGCATGTTTTTGAGCATGGTGTGAAAGTGGCTTATGGTGTTTTAATTCAGCTTTGGGCGTCAGGCGATGAAAAGGAAGTCAGAAAATTGCTGCTGTTTTTTGAATCAAATCACTTTCCACATCGTTTCTCAGACTTTGCTGTGAAAAATAATTTCTTGGAAAAAGCAAAAAAAGTCGCTGACTTTGCTGCTTCAGATAATGAAACATTTAAGTTAGCCGTACCTGGTGTAACCAAGGAAGCAATTTTTGAGGCTATGAATGCAGTAGAAGATTTTTCGAAATCTGTTTCTGGTAATTATTAAAACACAATTCTCACTTTGCTACTGCTAAATGAAATAAAATGTTTGACTTAGAAAATAACAAAGCCTATACTGTGAAATATATTAGTAATCGATAAAAGAATATTAATAAACCGATAATCAAGAGTAGTAGAGAAAGTCATTTTGTTTGAAAGAGAGTCGTAGGTGGTGGAATTACGACAGCAAAAGTTTCTTGAATGGACTTGTGAGGGCAGCCTGAAATTAATTTAGAGTAGGCGCTGACGGGAAACCCTTTCCGTTATCAAATGGGGCACATATGATTGTATGTGAAACGAGTGGATGTTCTTTTGAGCATCAATTTGGGTGGTATCGCAGGAGTCTAGACTCTTGTCCCTTTATACAGGGGGACAAGGGTCTTTTTTTGTACCCAAAATTAGAAAGGATGAGGACAATGGCTAACCACTCAACAATACCGGTGCAAGAAATAACAGAACCACAAGAAGCTGAATTTATCAAAATGGGAATTTCAGAGTTGCTATCAGGACACGATCTAAACTTGGAAACAGCAAAAAGTATCATGCAAGAAATTATGAATGGATCGGCTACTGATGCCCAAATCGCTGCTTATCTAACAGCGTTAAGGATGAAAGGCGAAACGGTTGAGGAAATCACTGCTTCAGCACTGGTGATGCGAGATCATTCTCAAAAAGTGACTAGCAAGATAGACGCCATGGATATTGTAGGAACCGGTGGCGATAAGGCTTTTACATTTAACATTTCAACTACTGCTGCTTTTGTGATTGCAGCGGCTGGCATACCGGTTGCCAAACATGGAAACCGCAGCTCTTCAAGTAAAAGCGGCAGTGCTGATGTACTAGAAGCATTGGGCGTCAAAATTGATTTAGCGGCTGCACAAAGTGAAAAAATGCTAAACGAAATTAATATGTGTTTCATGTTTTCCCAGAACTACCACCCTGCAATGAAGTATGCGGCACCTGTTAGAAAACAAATTGCTGCTCGTACCATCTTCAACATTCTTGGCCCACTGGCAAATCCTGCCAATACCACCATGCAAATGTTGGGTGTATACGATACAGCTTTGGTAAATCCTTTAGCAAAAGTCCTACAAAATCTGGGCATAAAAAAAGGAATGGTCTTTGGCGGAAACGATGGGCTAGATGAAATTACGTTAACCACTACTACTGAAGTAGCTGAAATACGAAATGGGGTCATCAAGTCTTTTATATTTGATCCAAAAGACTACGGATTTGATTACTGCCACAAAGAAGCATTAATGGGCGATACGCCCGAAGTGAATGCTCAAATCACGTTAGCTATCTTTGCAGGAGAAAAAGGACCTAAACGCGATACGATTTTATGCAACGCCGGGCTAGCCATTTATTTGGCAAAAGAAGATATAACTATTTCTGAAGCTATCCAACTTGCGGGAACGCTGATCGATAATGGCGCGGCACTCGATAAATTAAATGAGTTTATAAAACAATCACATGAGGTGACCGCATGATTTTAGATGAAATTGTCAAAAGTACCGAGAAACGAGTAGCTCTATCCAAAAAAGCTGTTCCTTTAGAAGAGATGAAACAAAAAGCTTTGGAACACTCAATTGACCGTAGCTTTCCATTTGAAAAAGCACTCGCTGAAGAAAAAATAAGTTTTATTTGTGAAGTGAAACGAGCTTCGCCTTCCAAAGGGATGATTGCTGAAAAATTTGATTACTTAGCGATTGCGCAGTCTTACGAAAAAGCAGGTGCAACAGCCCTATCGGTTTTGACAGAACCAGCATTTTTCAAAGGAAAAAATGCTTATCTTACTGAAATCAAGCAAACAGTCAATCTGCCCATTTTAAGAAAAGATTTTGTTATTGACGAGTATCAAATTTATGAAACTAAAGCAATTGGAGCTGATGCTGTTTTGCTGATTGTATCTCTACTAGATGATAAACAATTACAGCACTACCACGAGTTGGCACACTCATTAGGGTTATCAGCTTTGGTAGAAGTTCACTCACAAAAAGAATTAAAAAGGGCTTTGAGAGTGAATCCTTCAGTTATCGGTGTCAATAACCGAGACTTAAAAACGTTTATAGTGGATTTGAAAAACTCAGTTGACTTACGTAGCCGGGTGCCAAAAGACACCTTGTTTATTGCCGAAAGCGGGATAAAAACAAGAAAAGACGTGGCTATTTTAGAAAAAGCTTCAGTGGATGGCATTTTGATTGGGGAAACTATGATGCTCGCTGAAGATAAAAACAAGCGGTTGTTAGAATTGCGAGGTGCCTAAAAATGACTAAACTGAAAATTTGTGGCATTAGAACGCTAGAAGAAGTTGCTATGCTAAATGATATCAAGCCGAGCTTTGCCGGATTTGTTTTCGCCACTAGCAAACGCCAAATCACTCTTGAAGAAGCCAAAGTTCTTCGTCAGCATTTAGACAAAGAAATTCAAACAGTAGGTGTCTTCGTTGATGCGGAAATTGAGTTTATTGCAACATTAGTGAATGAAAAAATCATTGACTGCATCCAACTACATGGTAACGAAGACGATCGCTACTTGTCTACTTTAAAAGCACAAGTAACCGCACCTATACTAAAAGCGATACGAGTATCTTCTATAGAAGATACTGCAAAAAAACCAGATGCGGATATGATTCTTTACGATACCTACCATAAAAAACTAAAAGGTGGAACCGGTGAGACCTTTAACTGGGATCTTCTCAAAAAAAAGACAGGCAACTATTTTTTAGCAGGCGGTTTGACTTCTGAAAACATTCAAGAAGCTATTCAACAATTACGACCTTATGCTGTGGATATTTCAAGCGGAGTGGAAAAAGATGGATACAAAGACAAAACAAAATTAATCGAACTCGTAAAAAAAATACAGGAGGTCAACTTATGAAAAATTATTTTGGAAACTATGGTGGACAGTTTATTCCAGAGACATTAATGAATGCCATTAATGAATTAGAGCAAGCTTATGAATACTATAAACAAGATGAAACATTTATTAGAGAACTAGACGATTTATTAGCTAATTACGCTGGAAGGCCCTCACTTTTGTATTACGCTGAAAAAATGACCAACGATTTAGGTGGCGCCAAAATTTACTTGAAACGGGAAGATTTGAATCATACTGGAGCACACAAAATCAATAATGTATTAGGTCAAATCTTATTGGCTAAAAAAATGGGTAAAACACGAATCATTGCAGAAACTGGTGCGGGACAACATGGCGTAGCAACTGCTACGGCGGCAGCTTTATTCGGTATGGAATGTGTCGTTTATATGGGGGAAGAAGATACAAATCGACAAGCTTTAAATGTCTTTCGCATGGAATTATTGGGCACAAAAGTGATCTCGGTCAAGTCTGGCACACGAACATTAAAAGATGCCGTTAACGAAGCCATGAAAGACTGGACTTCTTCTTTCGAAACATCTTACTATGCTATCGGATCTGTCATGGGACCTCATCCCTTTCCTACAATGGTACGGGACTTCCAAAAAATTATTGGAGAAGAAACCAAAGCTCAAATAGTAAAAAAAGAGTCTAAACTGCCGGATATTGTTATGGCTTGTGTGGGAGGCGGGAGCAACGCTATGGGAATGTTTTATGAATTCATTGAAGACAAAGAAGTACAGCTCATAGGTTGTGAAGCAGCTGGTCGAGGAATTAATACGAAAGATACGGCCGCCACGATTGCAGTTGGTACGCAAGGTATCTTCCATGGCATGAATTCTTACTTTTGTCAGGATGAATACGGACAAATCGCTCCTGTCTATTCCATTTCTGCTGGTTTAGATTATCCTGGAATTGGTCCAGAACATGCCTACTTGCATGACATCAAGCGGGCACAATATGTATCGATTACAGACGATGAAGCTGTTGATGCTTTTGAGTATCTATCCAGAACAGAGGGCATCATCCCAGCTATTGAAAGCTCTCATGCAGTTGCTTATGCCAAACAAATTGCACCTGCGATGAATCAAGACCAAATCATTGTGATCTGTCTATCCGGCCGTGGAGATAAAGATGTTGCAGCTATCGCACGCCATAAAGGAGTTGATCTACATGAGTAGAATTCAAGCAGCTTTCAAAAATAGAAAAGCGTTTATCCCCTTCATTACTGCAGGAGACCCGACTATTGAAGTCACTAAACAGGTGATTTTAAAAATGGCGGAAGCAGGAGCTGATATTATTGAAATCGGGATCCCTTTTTCTGATCCAGTAGCAGAAGGCCCCACTATCCAAGCAGCTAGTGAAAGAGCATTATCCAATAATACCAACGTAGACGATATTTTTAAAATGGTACAGGAACTGCGAAAAGAAATAGATACCCCACTTGTCTTTATGACCTATATCAATCCAATTTTCGTTTATGGAGTTGATAAATTTATGTCCCGCTGTCAAGAAGTTGGTGTGGATGGGCTGATTGTTCCTGACGTACCTTTTGAAGAAAAAGGATTGCTTGCACCTAGTTGTAAAAAATTCCAAGTTGATCTCATTTCAATGATCGCACCGTCCTCAAATGAACGTATTTCGATGATTGCAAAAGAAGCAGAAGGTTTTTTATATGTGGTCTCCTCTCTTGGAGTGACCGGCGTTAGAAAAGATATTCAGACCAATGTTTCGGAAATGTTGCATAAAATAAAAGAAGTGAGCACCATTCCTTGCGCAGTAGGTTTTGGTATTTCCACGATTGAACAAGCGAAAACAATGGCGAAAACAGCTGATGGCGTCATTGTAGGGAGTGCTATTGTCGCGATTATTGCAGAAAAAGGAGAAACTGCTCCTGAATATGTCTATCGTTATGTCAAAGAAATGGCAGAGACTGTTCATCAAGAAGCGAGTATTGAAGTATAAAAAAAGAACATAAATTGCTCTATTTATCAGCAACGACTGCTCCAAAGAATTTTTAGAAAGTAAATGACTGGCAGTAATTAAATACCCATCAAAAAAATAAAAGAAATTGAGAAATAATAGCTAAAGCAGCTTTATTTCTCAATTTCTTTTTCCTTTTAAGCATATTAAAAAAAAGCTATTAGTTTACTAAAATCCCTCGCAAAATACGCTTAGTCAAAACAATGTCTTTAGGTCAAATGGTGTGGATACTTTAAGATGAAATTTCTTCTGGAATAGACGGGTTTGCTTGTGGAGCCATGGGAACACCTGAAGCCTAAAAAGAAGTCTTCAGACTTTCAAGCTTCAAACAAATCGTAATCGCGCTAAAGCGCCAACGTTTTGTAATTCTCATTGAATCCAATACATGGCTACAATCAACCCTATTCCGCCAGAATTTTCAGGTAAATCATTTGGTTCATTTATTTATCTACACTAAAAATTATATAGCCAAAATAATCATCTGATCATTCTTTAATCTTGCTTCATCCATAATCAAACCTTATATAGTTTTTAGTAAATTAGCCATTTCGATAGCTGATACGGCTGAATCATAGCCTTTATTTCCAGCTTTAGTGCCGGCACGCTCAATCGCTTGTTCAATACTATCTGTCGTTAGGACACCAAACATTACAGGTACTCCTGTGTTCATTGAGGCTGTAGCTACTCCTTTTGAAACTTCAGCACATACATAATCGTAATGCGATGTAGCTCCTTTGATTACTGCGCCTAAAGTGATAATAGCATCGTACTTTCCTGAAGCTGCCATTTTTTGTGCAACTAATGGGATTTCATACGCCCCTGGTACCCAAGCAACAGTGATTTCTTCTTCTAACATCCCGTGTCTTCTCAAACCATCCACTGCACCACTCAATAATTTTGATCCAATAAATTCATTAAACCGTGCAACTACGATACCTATTTTTAAATCTTTAGCAATTAATTGTCCTTCGAATACATTCATTTTTTATTCCTCCAATTATTCTATAGTTGTTTTTAGTAATGCGTAATTCCCTATTTTAATAGTTCAAATAATGATTCATTTTTTCTTGTTTGACTTTTAGATAAGCTTCATCTTCTTTATAGGCTTCCATTTGAAGCGGCACTCTTTCCACAATATCCAGACCGTATTTTTTCATACTTTCTACTTTCAGTGGGTTATTGGTCATCAAACGCAATTGGGAAGCGCCCAAATCATCAAATATTTGTTTGCACTCATAATACTCTCGTAAATCAGCTGGAAAACCTAACGCCAAGTTCGCTTCAATTGTATCGTACCCTTGATCTTGCAGTGCGTATGCTCTTATCTTATTAACTAAGCCGATACCGCGCCCTTCTTGACGCATATACAATAAGGTACCTCGGCCTTCATCAGCAATGCGTTTCATAGCTGCATCTAACTGTTGCCCGCAATCGCATTTTATAGAGCCGAATACATCACCGGTTAAACATTCTGAATGAATACGGCAGAGTACTGGCTCCCCATCGCTAACATCCCCCATAACCAAAGCGACATGATGGTCACCTGTAACCGTATTTTCATAAGTATAAATCTCAAAATCGCCGTATTTAGTCGGTAACAATGCTTTAGATTGACGAGAAACAATTTGTTCTTTGGCTTTACGATACTCAATTAAATCAGCGATCGTACCGATTTTCAATTGATGCTTTTTGGCTAAATCTAACAACTCATTTCTCCTAGCCATTGTTCCGTCTTCACTCATAATTTCGCAGCATAATCCAGCGGGCTTTAGACCTGCTAAACGCATCAAATCGACCGTTGCTTCTGTATGTCCATTTCGGACCAATACGCCTCCATCCACTGCTTCTAACGGAAAAATATGCCCAGGTCTTCTGAAATCTTCTGGTTTAGCATCATCAGAAACCAATTTCATAGTTGTTAATGATCGTTCCACAGCTGAAATTCCAGTCGTAGTCTCGATATGATCTACTGAAATAGTAAAAGCAGTTCCATGATTATCTGTGCTATCCAAGCTCATCTGTGGTAATTTCAACTTTTTTGTATACGTTTTAGCCACCGGCATGCAGATAAGACCTTTAGCGTAACTAGCCATAAAATTCACATTAGCGGTCGTAGCAAATTCAGCAGCACAGATAATATCTCCTTCGTTTTCTCTATCTTCATCATCTACCAATAGAATATTTTTTCCAGCTCTTAAATCAGCTAGCAATTCTTCAATTGTATTGAACATATTTTTCTCCATTCTGGTCTAAAAGAACCCATTTTCTTTTAAAAAGCCTTCCGTTACTTGACTCTCTTGAACAGCATTTTTTGAATTTATTCCTAATAATTTTTCGACATATTTCCCAATCATATCGCATTCAAGATTGACAGTGTCTCCGGTTTGCTTTTGTAGCAGCCCGGTTTCTTCTCCAGTGTGCGGGATGATAGAGACTTGGAAAGACTGCTCATCCACTGTTACGACCGTCAAACTCACCCCATCAATAGCTATAGAGCCTTTTTCAATAATATACCGTAACAATTCAGGACTTGTTTCGACTGTGATCCAAACGGCATTGTCATCACGCCTAAATTCTTTTATCTGCCCCGTCCCATCGATATGCCCACTAACAATATGTCCGCCAAGACGCGTTGCCAAACTTAGTGCTCGTTCCAAATTAACGTGACTTCCGGGAGCTAATTCCCCTATGTTTGTTCTTTTTAAAGATTCGGACATGACATCTGCTTCAAAAAAATCTTTTTCTATTTTTGTTACAGTCAAGCAAATACCGTTTGTCGAGATGCTGTCTCCGATAAGCGTTCCTTGCAACACTTTTTGACCTTTAATTCTAAGAACCGAGGATTTTTCAGCTTGTTTGATTGATTTGATGGTTCCCATTTCTTCAATAATTCCAGTAAACATATCTTACCTCCAATGAACCTATTTTTTCTTATCAATGTAGCCTTCCAAAAACAAGTCTTCTCCGACCATCACAGCCGTCATCCGATGAATTGGAAACGCCTCTTTTAGTGATAGAATACCTGCTCCTTCAACTGCTGTTTTAGCATCTTTTCCTCCGATGATTTTTGGGGCAATATAAGTCTGTACTTTGTCTACGATGTTTTCTTCCAAAGCCGAAAAGTTTAAAGTAGCTCCGCCTTCCAACAAAATACTATCGATACCCCTAGCACCTAATGTTTTCATTAATTCTTGCAAATTTACTCTTCCAGCTTTTTCTTTAGTCACAATAATTTCAATACCCATTTGCTTTAATGTTGCTACTTTTTCTTTGTCGGCTTTGCTAGTTGTAGCAATAATTGTTTGAGCTTCCTCTTGATGAGTCAATATGGTTGAAGCGATTGGGATCCTCAGCTGACTATCCACAACGATTCTAATTGGATTGTTGCTATTGGGCATTCTAGAGGTTAATTGTGGATCATCTTTTAGTACTGTTTCGATTCCTACCATGATTCCAGACAACTCATGTCGCAAAACATGTACTTGTCTTCTAGCGGGTTCACCCGAGATCCATTGAGATTCGCCTGTTACTGTGGCTATTTTCCCATCTAAGGACATGGCATTCTTCATAACCACAAAAGGTTCTTTAGTGACAATGTATTTCATAAAAACTTCGTTCAACTGTTGACTCTCTTTTTCCAGAATACCTGTAACTACTTCAATTCCATTAGCACGAAGCCTTTCAATTCCTTTACCAGCAACTAATGGATTTGGATCGAGCGCTCCTACAACTACTCGTTTAATTTTTTTATCTATTAATAAATCTGAACAGGGAGGTGTTTTCCCAAAATGCGAACAAGGTTCTAGCGTAACATACATCGTTGCGCCGGCCACATCTTCTTCTGCTGACGCAATAGCATTTACCTCCGCATGTGCTTGCCCATATTTCTCGTGATAGCCTTGTCCAATAATTTTCCCAGCTTTTACAATGATAGCTCCAACTAAGGGATTGGGAGCTGTCCAGCCCTTCCCTTTTTTGGCTAAGTCTAGCGCCATTCTCATATATTGTTCATCCACTACTCTCACTCCATCCAAAATAAAAAGAAAGCCCAAAGAGTTTATGCTCAGGGCTTTCGTCATTTTTGTTTGTAAGGCTCAACAAATAAATCCGTGTACACTGTACTCGGCTACTTTTGAACTCTTTAAACTGTGTCTTCGCTTTATCCAGACTATAACTGTCGGCTTCGGAATCTGACCGAATCTGCCTTACGGCTCGTGGGCTTTTACCACCGGTAGGGACTCGCACCCTGCCCTGAAGACTATTTAATTTTTATATTATTACACAAAAAAGCCCTAGAATTTCCATCCAGGGCTTTGACTTATCGTTAAATAAGGCTATTTAATAGATGCTTAATAAACTTAAGATTCCTTTATATCTCAAATAAGACTAAAGTTATCCTCGTTTTTCTGCAATCACTTGTCTTCGCTTTATCCAGACTATACTGTCGGCTTCGGAATCTGACCGAATCTGCCTTGCGGCTCGTGGGCTATACCACCGGTAGGGACTTGCACCCTGCCCTGAAGACTATTTACTTTTATAATGTAAGACTATCTTTAAACACAATGGAAGTCAACAGTTATTTTTTCCTTTACTTCTGCACCGTTTTCAAAAATTACGATTAAATTTTCAATCGATGTCAAATAACTATATATTTAACCAAATATGTGGTACTGTTTATTTAATTAAATAGATAACTAAAACCACTAGGGGAGCTTGTTGCTGAAATGCTATGGCTGAGAGAGGTAAAAACCTGACCCTTAGGACCTGATTTGGCTAAGACCAGCGTAGGAAAAGTGGAATAGATAACGACTAATACAGCAACTTTACTTATGGAAATTGTATTTAAGTTACAGATAATGGAACACCACTTTTTGTCCTTCATGGATATAAAAGTGGTGTTTTTTAGTTATACACTAGTACATGAAAGGAGAACTAAGAATTGAACAATAAAAAAATGGCTCAAACAGCTTTAATCATAGCAATTGGTTATGTTGGCAGTAGCTTAATTGTTATCCCTGTAGGTTTTGTACGCATTTCTCCCTTACAACATATGATGAACTTATTAACCAGTGCCTTATTAGGTCCGGGGTATAGTGTACTGCAAGCCTTTGGTGTATCGTTGTTGCGCAATCTTACCGGAACGGGATCTATCTTAGCATTTCCAGGTAGTATGATTGGGGCTTTATTATCCGGAATATTCTTTTTGTACCGTAGAAAAATTTGGTCATTGGTTTTTGGTGAATTGTTAGGTACTGGAATCATTGGCTCACTCCTCAGTTATCCTATCGCTCGACTTTTCCTTTCTCAAGAAGCGTCGTTATTTGCCTTTCTTCCTGGCTTCTTTATCAGTTCATTGGTAGGAACCCTCATTGGGTATTTACTTTTGAAGCAGTTAATTAAAAGAAAAATAGTTCATTTAGAGGAGGAAGAAAAAGTTGGGAAAATTTGAATTAATAGAACAAATTAGAAAAACGAATCCCTTAATTCACAACATTACAAACCAGGTGGTGGCAAATGACGTAGCCAATAGTCAACTAGCCATTGGCGCTTCGCCAATGATGGCTTACGCACCTGAAGAAATGGAAGAAGTTGCTGGAATGTCAAAATCGGTCGTGTTAAATATCGGAACAATTACTACAGCAGTATTAGAGTCTATGTTGTTAGTAGGAAAAGCAGCCAATAAAATTGGGGTACCCGTTATTCTTGATCCAGTCGGAGTTGGGGCTACCACTTTCCGCAAAGCAGCAGTCAAACGATTATTGACGGAAGTTAAAGTCCAACTTATCCGAGGAAATGCCGGAGAATTGGCTAGTTTAGCTAATATTCCTTGGACTAATAAAGGCGTCGATGCTGGTGTAGGAGACACCTCGGTTAAAGACATTGCTGAACTAGTAGCCACCCGATACCAGACAGTCGTAGCCATTAGTGGCGCAGAAGACGTAGTCACTGATGGTGTGCAAACAGTTGGAATATTCAATGGGCACTCTTTAATGACTAAGATAACCGGTACTGGTTGTATGTTGAGCGGTATTTGTGGCGCTTTTGCAGCAGCTAGAACTAGCACAACAACAATCTTTGAAAGTACAGTTGAGGCCTGTACCGTTTATGCTGTTGCGGGTGAATTGGCGGTAGAAAGTCTTGAATTGGCAAGTCCTGGGAACTTTCGCGCAGCTTTTATAGACACCCTTTATCGTATTACATCTGACCAAGTGGCTGAACGGGCAAATTTGAAGCAATACCATGATAAGGAGGCCGAATGAAATGAGTAAATTACAAGTGCTAACCATAGCTGGTAGCGATAGTGGCGGAGGCGCAGGCATTCAAGCTGATATCAAAACGTTTCAAGAACGAGGCGTTTTTGGAACTTCTGTTATCACTGCTGTTACCGCACAAAACACGTTAGGAGTACAAGGTATTTATAAAGTGCCCTTGGAAGGTGTTCAAAAGCAATTAGATTCTATTTTTTCAGACTTTTCTATCCATGGAATAAAAACTGGCATGCTTGTTAACGAAACATACATGGAATTAGTTGCTGACGAGCTAGAAAAGTATCCAGAAATTCAATTGGTCATCGACCCAGTAATGATAGCTAAAGGTGGCGCCCATTTAATGGAAAATCAAGCATTAGAAACTATGAAATTCCGAATGGTTCCACTCGCAACAGTTTTAACACCTAATATTCCTGAAGCAGAGGAACTGAGCGGAATGGCGATTCAAACAAAAGAGGATATGAAAAAAGCAGCAAAAGTTCTTCAGAAGTTGGGAAGCAAAAATGTGATCATTAAAGGGGGTCATATTGAAAATGATAAATGGGCCAGAGATTATTTACTAATGGCAGATGGCAAGGAACGGTGGTATGAATCTCCACGAATCGCAACAGAAGATACGCATGGAACAGGCTGCACCTTTTCAGCTTGTATTACAGCAGAATTAGCAAAGGGACAGTCAGTTGAGAAAGCCGTTGAGATCGCGAAAGACTTCATTCAAGCTGCCATTTCTCACCCCATTGAAGTTGGACATGGTCAAGGACCAACTAACCATTGGGCATATGGGGAGGAAAATAAATGAGTTTAGACATAACGGCACTTAACTTGTATTTCATTGCCGGAACGCAAGATATGGTTGGCCGGTCATTACCTGAAACCTTACAAGATGCATTAATAGCTGGCATCACCTGCTTTCAATTTAGAGAAAAAGGTCTGAATAGTTTAGAAAATAGAAAAGAAATAAAAGAGATGGCTAAAACTTGTTTAACGTTATGTCAAGCTGCTGGAGTTCCGTTTGTGATGAACGATGATGTGGAAATGGCATTAGAAATTGGCGCTGATGGTGTGCATGTCGGGCAAAGTGACCGGAACATTCATGAAACCATTCAATTAGTTAAAGGAAATTTATTTATTGGATTATCCGTTAACACTTTTGAACAGTTCAAAGAAGCTGAATTAGTTGAAGGCTTAGACTATATTGGCGTTGGACCAGTTTATGAAACACTATCAAAATCAGATGCTCAAGCAACGGTTGGACTAGAACTTTTAGAGAAAATAGCTTCTCAACCGTCACATTTACCAATTGTAGCCATTGGTGGTATTTCAGAAAAGACTGCACCTTTAGTCAGAGGAACAGGCGTGGCGGGAATCTGCGTCATTTCAAAAATCGCCCAAAGTAAGGACGTTAAGCTGACGGTTAACGCTTTAAACAGAAAATGATAAGGAGGAATCATAAAATGAGTGAGCAAAAAATAGTTTTAGTGACAGGTGCAAGCAGAGGTCTAGGTGCTGTTATAGCTAAACAATTTGGTGCAAAAGGATATCGCGTTGTCGTGAACTACTTTAAAAGCGAAGAAAAGGCATTGCAAGTTGTTGCAGAAATAGGAAGTGAGCAAGCCATTGCCATCAAAGCAGATGTACGAGATAAGCAACAAGTAGAAGCGATGATCCAAAAAGCTGTCAAACAGTTCGGTCCTATTGAGGTAGTCGTTAACAATGCCTTGATTAATTTTGAATTTAATCCCGTAACACAAGGAAAAATCGAAGAGCTAACCTGGGAAAATTATCAAGAACAGTTTGAAGGAACAATTCAATCTGCCTTAAATGTGATTCAAGCGGTTCTGCCTGAAATGAAAAAACTTCAGTATGGTAGAATCATTAATATCGGAACCAACTTATTTCAAAATCCGGTCGTAGCTTATCACCAATACACAACTGCAAAAGCAGCTTTAATTGGCTTTACCAGAAATATGGCTAAAGAATTAGGTGCATATGGGATTACAGTCAATATGGTATCCGGTGGATTATTGCAGAAAACCGACGCAAGTGCAGTAACCACTCCGGAAGTATTCGACTTAATTGCAGCTAGTTCTGCCTTAAAACGGGTGACGGAACCGGCTGATCTGGCTGAAGTCGTCGTATTTATGGGAACCGAAGCTTCCAGAGGTGTAACGGGTCAGAATATTGTCGTAGATAGTGGACTGACAATGAATTAATCAGGTTAAAGAAAGACAAAATAAACTTATGGAGTTGAAAATGATGACGAATATAAAAAAAGTTCTTACAATTGCTGGTAACGATGCAAGTGGCGGTGCTGGATTAGCAGCGGACCTAAAGACTTTCTCAGAATATAGTACTTATGGCATGGTAGCATTGACTACTATTGCTACGATGGATCCGGATAATAGTTGGAAACATAATGTCACTACTCTACCGATTTCCGTTGTAGAAGAACAATTGAAAACGATTCTTGCAGGAGATACTAAAATTGCTGCTATGAAAACAGGCATGCTTGGCTCGGTGGAAATTGTTGAACTTGCTGCCAATACAATTTCTGATTATCAATTTCCTAAAGTTGTTATTGATCCTGTATTAGCTTGCAAAGGTGAAGATGAACTATTAAATCCCGAAACAGCTGAGGCTATTCAAAAATATCTCTTGCCTCTTGCGGATGTAGCAACGCCAAATCTTCTTGAAGCTGGAATTTTTTCAGGACTAGGGAAATTAACAACTCTTGAAGATATGAAGAAAGCCGCTGAAAAAATTTATGATCTTGGTACAAAACATGTAGTAGTTAAAGGTGGAAAAAGCTTTAAAGGCGATAAAGCAATCGATGTCTATTATGATGGCGAAAAACATTACATCCTCGAACAAGAAAAATCCCACCCTGCTTACAACCATGGAGCTGGATGTACTTTTGCTGCCGCGATCACAGCAGGACTAGCAACTGGACTATCTGAAAAAGAAGCTATCTTCAAAGCTAAAGACTTCGTGACAGCAGCCATTGAGTATGGCTTTCGTTTCAATGAATTTGTTGGACCTGTTTTCCATGGTGGCTACAGATTGAAAGAATCAGAAACAATCTAAGAAAAAATACGGTTCAATAGATGCAGTCAATTCAAGTGTTGAGCAAGTTTACTAAATAATCTAGTTAAGTTTAAGCAATTTTCAAGTGTAATTATAGCTCATAACTAAAACCCGTAGAGTTGCATGGAAAATGCAACTCTACGGGTTTTAATTGCTCTAAATTAATAGCCCGGATATTTCAAAATGATTTTTTATAGAATAGACGTGTTTACTTATGAAACTGTGAATCGTCTGCACTGCTTAACTCAATTCTGTTCCTCGGAAAATTTTAGATAAGCAATTTAATTATCAACACTAAAAATTATAACCCCTTTTTTTCATATAGTATTTATCGTACTTCATCTGGTGAAGTATTAAATAATCAGTGAATGATTCTAACTCTTAAATATCTCTTTTATTGTAGCCTATGAACCCAACACCGGAAAGAACGATTCCTACTATGCTTAAGATGCCCAATTGAAGCCAAGTAATTTCTTCGTTTGGCAATTGAGGGACATGGTGAAAAGCGGATAAACGATTGACCCATTCTGGAAATTCGAGTAAGTTACCCAAATAAATAACCAGAATTGCAAAAGTTACATAGATCCAAATCAATCCGGTCACTTTAGGAAAGATTCCTACTAGTAATGTAGTTAAACCCAGTACCACCCAAATAGCCGGAATATAGCTAAGTGTAGCCGTTAAAATAGTTCCTAATCCCATACTTTGTTCAATCACTTGACTAGCCAAAGCATATAATCCTAATCCAATTAGTAGCTGCATCAATACCCCTGTTAAAAAGGCTAAAAGATAATAACTTCCCATAGCTTTATTCCGAGAAACAGATCGGCTATAGAAGTTATCTGTTCGACCCAGCCTTTCTTCTTTTTTCAATTTCAATAAAATCGAAACAGTCGGAATAGCTGAAAAAACAGACATGATACCTACCAATAACGTAATAAACTGTTCCGTCATAGACACAGTTGAACTACTTGGTAAAATTCCTTGAACCAATTCAAAATCCGAAAAATAAGCTTCTAAATCACCTAAAATCGAACCAAAGGCAGCACTCATTAAAAAGATACCTATGGCCCATGACATAATGGTTCCTTTTTCTAATCGCCAAGGTAATCCTAACCAGCTCTTCAAACTAGTTGAAGCATAAACTTTTCCTTCTCGATCAGGGAGCAGTCCTGCATTGATGTCTCTTTTTTGATTCAAATAAAATGCACTTACTAGCAAAACAGTAGCTCCACATACCAGAGCAATCACAGGCCACCATTCGTTGTCGACAAATACCCTTGTTCGAACAGTCCATCCTAAGGGAGAAAACAAAGACACACGATCACTGCCCACATCCCCAACCGCTCTTAAGATATACGCTAGTATCATAAAAGCAAAAGAAATCCCAATAGTTCCTCTTGTTGTTGCCGCTAATTGCGCTGCAACAGCGGCAACTCCTGCAAAGAACAAACCTGTACTAGTCAGAATAGCCGCATATAGCAAAGAAGACTCGATACTAAATGCTTCGTGTTCAAAGGCTCCCAACCCTATTGATAGCATGATAAATAATAAACTGTTTACGATAACCATCAGTATGGTGGTTGCTGATAGATAAGACAGCCTTCCGACCGGCAACGCTCGAATCATTTCTAACCGTCCTTCTTCTTCATCCATTCTCGTACTTGAAGTTACAATTAAGATGTTCATAACGCTTACTGCAATAGTTGAAAATAGCAACATTTCACTTGCAAAGACTGTACCCAGATTGAAAGATTCAACCGCATAAGCTTTTCCTAACATAGCGATCATGGCTGGATTTTGCATCGTCAAGCCAAAATTAACAATCTCGTTTTGACCCGTATAAATCGTGGTATAAGCTGTTACAGTCGCCATTGTGACACCAATCAACCCAATTAACCACAACCAAATTTTAAACCCATTTTGTTGAAGAAGCAGTTTTGTTATTCGACTAGCTCCTTTAAATAGCTGAACAACCATTATTAAGCACCTCCATTCACGCTGCTTTGTTCTTCACTATTTCCTTTGTAATGGCGGATAAACAAATCTTCTAACGTTGGTGGAGCACTTTCAAGTTTTAAAACACCGAAAGAACTAATGTGACTGATAACCTTTTCCATTTCTTCACTGTCGACTTGGAATACCCACCCACCAGTTGTTTGTACCGCATCATGGACCCCTTTTAAAGCAGATAACCCTGTCAATGCCATCCTTGTTTCAACAGTTAATTTTGTCCGTGTCAAATGACGCATTTGGGATAACGTTCCGGTTTCAATCAATTCCCCTTCGCGAATAATAGCTACTCGATCACACAATTTTTCAACTTCTGAAAGAATATGGCTTGATAACAAAACGGTCTTTCCGTGTCTTTTCACCTCTAAGATACTCTCTTGAAAAAGTCGTTCCATCAGAGGATCTAATCCCGCAGTTGGTTCGTCAAGAATATACAGGTCTGCCTCAGAAGCAAAAGCTGAAATCAAGGCGATTTTTTGTCGATTTCCTTTTGAATACGTCCGGCATTTTTTTGATGGATCCAATTTAAATCGTTGAATCAGTTCGTCTCGGCGCTTGTTATCGCCATTGCCACGCATGGTTAAAAATAAATCGATGACTTCTCCACCGGTTAGATTAGGCCATAAGTCAGCTTCTCCTGGAACATACGCAATTCTTTTATGAATTTCCACCGCGTCTTTCCATGCGTCTTTGCCAAAAATCGTTACTTGTCCTTCATTAGGCTTTAACATCCCTAGTAAAACGCGTATGGTTGTGGATTTCCCAGCACCATTTGGACCAATAAAGCCATATATTTCGCCTTCATTTATAGCTAAATCGATTTTTTTTAAAGCGGTAAATTTTCCAAATCGCTTAGTTAATCCCTTCACCTCTACTACACTCATATTTGCTCCTCCTCCTGCACTTATTTTTTCGTTAGTCCTATTTTAGAAATTCAGCATCAATGATTGTCTCAGTTGTCTGCTGTAAAGACTCTTTAGACAGTTGATTTCCTTGGGAACTGTTCAGGGTGTGCTGATCGGCCAGTTCTTTCGTATACTCATCTAATTGATAAATTTTGAAATCTCTTCTTGAATCCCCACTATCTGTGTTAGTGCCTTTGTAATGCATCACTACCCCATCCCATTTGACATTTTCAATAGTTTTTTCTTCTTCTGTTAGGACAAAATCAAATGAAATCATTCCACCCAACATATTATTTTCCGTTCCCGTTGACATAGCAGAAAGGAAGTTCCCTAATGAGTAAACGATCAACGTTTGATTGCCATTTTCCCCTTCCATCCACTCAACCGGTTGGATCACATGAGGATGGGTGCCGATCACAACATCTACTCCTAAATCTGTAAATAATTGCGCATATTCTTTTTGAAATTCATTTGGCTCAAGCATGTGTTCCTCGCCCCAATGAGCCGATACGATGACGAAATCACTGACTTCCTTTGCCCGTTCAATATCTTGAGTGATCAACGCTTCTTCAAAATAATTTAATCGGTAAGCAACATCTGGCTCAATTCCATTTGTCCCGTATGTATAGGCTAAAAATGAAAAAGTTACGCCATCACGTTCAATCACCGGTATGCTATCACGCTCTTCTTGGGAATCAAATACTCCTGTAAAGACCATATTTTCTTGTTCATCCCATATTTCCAACGTGTTCATTACACCTTTTTTGCCTTTATCAAGTGAATGATTAGATGCTCCATTGACTAAATCAAACCCTAATTCGTTTAAATTTTCTGCCATATCACTGGGTGTATTAAATGCTGGATAGCCTGAAAAACCAAATTCATCTCCGCCCAACAAAGTTTCCTGATTAATAAAGGCCAAATCGGCAGCTTCAATATTAGCTGATACATTTTCAAACATAGGTTTAAAATCAAATGTCCCATCTTCTAACTGTGCTTCTTCAAAAATCCCTGTATGGATCAGGTTATCTCCTACTCCCATAAATGAAACTCTTTTCTCTTCAGTTGATTGGTTTTTCAATTCAACGGATGATTCACTGGTAGAAACGACTTCTGATGAAGTCTGTTCTGAATCTTCACTACCGCTAGTTGCACAGCCGCTTAGGATCAATGCAGCTATTAAAAATCCTATTTTTTTCATATTCTTTCTCCCCTTAGGTAATTTTTTTGATTTTTCTCACTTACTTGTTAACTAATATTTATTCCTTATTCAAAATAATAGTAAGCGTTATCAATTAAAATGTAAAGCTTTGTAGATCCTTCTTCTTAAGAATGATTTGCTATTAAAATCAGACTAAAGGAGGTCGCCGGATTTCCCCTAACGTGGTACACTATTTACCAGTCAACGTATGGAAAATCAGAGAAAGAGGCGACAACATCAAATGAACAAATTCAAGATTCGATTCCAAAAATTTATGATTGGTAGATATGGTGTGGATATGCTATCAAACTATTTACTTTACGGAGGACTTGCGATTGTTGTCTTATTTAATTTATTAAATTGGCCCTTTGGCGGTTTCTTTGGATGGATAGCCGTTATCTTAGGTTATTATCGGACCTTTTCTCGTAATCGGTCAAAACGGTATCAAGAGAATCAAAAATTTCTAACTTTTAAACGTAAGGTTGAGAGCAAATGGAAAAAACAGCGTAAAAAAATCCAAGATCGAAAAGTATACAAATACTATTCTTGTCCTAATTGCCATAAAAAATTACGCGTCCCGAGAAAAAAGGGCAAAATCACCATCAAATGTCCACACTGCAGAGAGCAATTCACTAAAAAAACTTAATTTGATGGTAAACAATCCATTAAAAATAGAGTCCCGTTACAGCTTACCGAAAAAAATCGATAAGCTGTAACGGGATTTTTTTAAAAAAAAGAAGATGAAATACACTCTTTATTCACATTATATTCTTTTTTTTAGTCAAAATCGGCTAATTTCCGGCTTAAATTACACACTTTATTGTATAAACATGTTATCCTATTAAAATAAGATTAACTAAATTAGACTAAGGAGTGTTTACAGTGAGGAAATCATATAAATTAGCAGCTACACTAAGTACCGCCTTTTTATTAACTGCGTGCGGTGGAAATGGAGATTCTTCAGATTCAGCGAGCAATAATTCTGAGGAGAATACATCTGAGGAACAAGTCGTTCACTATACTGCCCCTACCGAATTATCAACAATGGATACGGCTTTAATTACCGATATCAATAGTTCAAACTATTTAGGACATGTGATCGAAGGCTTATTAAGAATTGACGAAGAGGGAAATCCCGTACCTGCTATTGCAGCCGACGAGGGAGTGGTTTCAGAAGACGGACTCACATATACCTATACTCTTCGCGATGATGCCGTATGGTCTAATGGCGATCCTGTTACATCAGCTGATTTCGTTTATGCGGCACAAAAATTAGTTGATCCTGATACTGGTGCTTCTTATAGTTACTTAGCAGAAACAATTGAAAATGCTCCTGAAATCATGGCAGGAGAGGCAGAAGTTAGCGAATTAGGCGTCACGGCTAATGGGGCTAATGAAATCACTTTTACCTTAACTCAACCTACTCCTTACTTTGAATTCTTATTAGCTTTCACAGCCTTCTTCCCACAAAATCAAACTTTTGTTGAAGAACAAGGAGCTAATTACGGAACATCCAGTGATGCATTGCTCGCAAATGGACCTTTCACCTTAGAAAATTGGGATGGAACTGGACTAACTTGGGATTTAGAAAAAAATGACGATTACTATGCAGCAGATGAAGTTTCACTAGATGCCGTTAATGTCCAAGTTGTAAAAGAACCAAGTACAGCTGTCAATTTATTTGAAGGTGGCCAAACAGATAACGCTCATCTAACTGGAGAAATTGTTAAACAATACGCTGACAATGAAAATGTTGTTGTCCAAAAGAAAGCAAGAACTTCATATTTGGAATTCAACTGGGATAATGACGATTTGCAAAATGAGAAATTAAGAGAAGCTTTAGGCTTAGTGATCAATACGGATGATTTAGTGAATACTGTCTTAGCTGACGGTTCAACTGAAATCGGCGGATTTTTACCTGCTGACTTCGTAACTAGCCCAACTACTGATGAAGATTTCACTGAAGAAGCGGGGACCTTCCTTTCTTACGACGTAGAACGTGCACAAAAATTATGGGACGAAGCAAAAATCGAATTAGGCGTTGACAGCATTTCACTTTCTTTTGTTGGAGACGATGATGAGAAGAGCAAACAAATCAGCCAATACATTCAAGGTCAAATTCAAAATAACTTACCCGGCATTTCCGTTGAACTACGTAACGTGCCTAAGAAGAACCGTCTTGCACTAGCAGACTCTCGTGACTTCGATGTTCTTCTAACTGGATGGGGAGCTGATTTCGCTGATGCAATCAACTTTATGGATCTCTTATACAGTGATTCAGCCTATAACGAAGGTGGTTATGAGAACGCCGCTTATGACGCACTTATCGATGAGGCTAAAACAACAAATGCCAATAACGAAGAAGAACGTTGGGCAAATCTCCAAGAAGCTCATACCCTCTTAACTGATGACTTTGCGTTTATTCCTTTGTACCAAGAAGCTGAAACGCAATTGCGTAATCCAGCTGTTACTGATATCATTTTCCATTCCGTTGGCGTAGAGTTTGACTTGAGCCGCGCAAATGTTGAAAATTAATTAACAACAAATTAAAAGTCGTAGAAATTTCCCAGAAATAACGGGATTTTTCTACGACTTTTTTTGATACACTATTTCAAATCAATAAATAAATGGCTCTAGGTCAAAAGGTGTGGCTGCTTCAAAATTTTTTTTTTGCATGGACGTGTTTACTTGTGAAGATATGGGAACGTTTGTAAGCCTGTGGTTTTACAAACGTTCAATATGAATTCTTTACATAGCTACAAGCAACGCTATTCCTCCAGAAACTTTGAGTGAGTGAGTAATTAATTTAATATATTTATCACCTCCAAATACTACAGCCACTAATAGTAGCACTGCTAGGAATCTTTGGATTTTTACTTTATAATTTAAAAGTATTGATTCATTTTTATACATATCATTTAATCGTAAGGAGAAAAATTTATGAAGTCTGGTTTTGAAGCAATTTATGATAAAAATACCAAAATCTTAATTTTCGGCAGTGCTCCAAGTGTAAAATCATTAGAATTGCAGCAATATTATGCGAATAAAGGCAATCAATTTTGGAAAATTATTGCTGAGTGCCTTTGCACTAGTGATCCAATCGATTATGAAAAACGACTGCAACTGCTAACACAAAATCACATTGGCTTATGGGATATTTATAGTCAGTTTAATCGAATAGGAAGTTTAGATAGTGATTTCAAACAAACAAAATTAAATAACTTTGATTCATTATTTTCCACAGCTCCCATCAAGCTTATCATTGCAAACGGGGACAAAGCCTATCAAGAAATTGTAAAATCAACTCTTTTTGAGCATTACACGGTTATAAAATGTTTATCCACCAGTGGCGCAAATAATGGCAAAACACAAGAAAGAAAAATCGAATGGAAAGAGGCTCTCCAAACTACTTGTCTTTCCTAAAGAATGATTTATTAGTAATAAAGAAGTAGGGTTGTTCACTCTAACATGTAGTTTAATCAACACCACAAACTAAATACGGAGGAAATAATACAATGAATCGATTTACAGAAGAAGTCATTACTCAGCTTCGCTATTACGTTTACATTTTAGTTAATCCAATTGATGACACCATTTTTTATATTGGCAAAGGAACAAAAAACAGAGTATTTGCCCATGAACAAGATTCTCTAAAAACAAATTTCTCCAACGATTTTGTGGAAAAACAAAAGTTAACTGAAATAAAGACCATTCAGTCAAACGGTATGGAAGTTGAGAAGTATATTTTGACTTTTGGATTAAGCGAAGACGAAGCCTTTCACGTCGAAAATGCGGTTATTAACTTTTGTAAATTAATTGATGCCCAAAAACTTAACGTGAAAAAATTGACCAATATTATGAGTGGCCATCGTTCTAATGGACAGAAAGAAGCCTTACAAACTTTTGGAAGAGTAGAACTGTTGCAAGATGCACTTAGTCCAAAACCTGTTGCTATTAACCAACTAGGTGCCCATAAAATCATGTTTGTGAAAATCAAGCCTACTAAAGACAGATCCGATTCTACTAAAGATTTAAAGGCTGAAGAAATGTATGACCCTGTATCTGAAGCCTTAAAAAAAAGAACGTTGGGTGATTGGGTAATGAGTGTGGATAAAGCGAACAGTGTAGAATATATCCTAGGCGTTTATCCTGGAAGCGGCATGATTGTTAGTGCTTTTAAAATCATTAAAGATAGTCTTAGATACGAAGTACTCCATAGCACAACTACATCTGGAAGGAATCAGAAACGATATAATTTCTATCATTATGCCGAATCCATTACCGACATAGACGGCCTTCAGCTTTTCCCCGATCACATCAAATTAACCCATTATCAATACGTAGATAGCAACGGAGTCCCTTGTAACATCCAAAATGAACGAGTCTATGTAGGCTTTGATTAGAGATATGATGAACTAAATCTATAACGACAAAAAGACAAAATATCTTTATATGATATTTTGTCTTTTGCGATTTAAAATTATTTAACCTACATGGATCTATAAAGAGACTCGCTTATCGAGCCCCTCCGCCGCCTCCACCACCGGCACCTCCTCCTCCACCAAAGGAAGTTGAGCCGCCTGTTCCGGATGTTGCTGACGAAGCGTTTGAGTGAAATCCACCACTTGCTAATCCACTAGACCAATTTTGTCTAAAGCCTGTCATACCGTTCCAATACCAGTAATAATAGATGAAAGAATTGTCCCCAGCGACGTCATTCGGACTCGGAATCATTTCCTTGAATTCATCTGTTATTTCTTCACTTCTAAAGTACAAGGTATTCCAGAATAAAAATTCTTCAAAAGTAAATGGATTAGTATTATTTGCAAAACCTTTTAAATCAATTTCTTCTAAATAGTTATCAAATTGAACCAGACGATCAAATAACTTGTCCCCTTCAGGACTGGCAACAGCTACATCATGTTTTGCACCCCATACGTCAACTTTACCAAAAGAAATAAGATTTTCTTTTTCTAGGTACTCTTTTGAATAATCGAGTAAATAATCGGCAAATTTCCCTACTTCTTTAGCATATTTTCTTGCCCATTTTTTCATATTAGTGTCTTCAATGAAACCATTACCGTTTGAAGCGTCTAATAGCATCAACCATAATCCAGTTTCGTAAGTTTCCTTATTCGTTTCAAGATGAGCAATATAATCCCTGAACGACTGAGGATAACGTGCACGTTCTTCTTCAAAATGAAGTATTTCTATTTCCGTATCAAAATCATTACTGAATAATGACTTGTCCTCGGCAGTATGGATCATAATTCGCTTTTCATACGACCATTTTAATAAATAGGCTGAAAAATAATCTTCGAAATAACCTTTATCGATTTCTTGCAACAAGTAGGCGATTCCGGCAAAATCTTTTCCTTGATAAGGAATTTCTTCTAATAAAACCTTTTTATTTTCCTTTATTCTCTCTGGTCCTGTACGCATTTGACCAGCTTCTTCTCTTGCTTGTTTTAATTTTTTATAATACATAACACCAAAAACGGTTGCGCCTCCCCCAAAAACGGCTATAAGCGAGACAATAATTATCGGAATCGTGTTAGAAGAAGCTTCATCATTATACGCTGACCCATTCATTGCCATTTCGCGCTGTTCTTCCGATGTCATTCCTACGCTGGCTTGGGTGGTGTATATTCCTTGTGGAAATTGCAACAATACCGTTACATCTTTACTGTTATCCACTTCTTCTTCAGCTCTCCATACGATTGTGTTGCCTTCTAGTTGCATATCCCCTTCAAACCCAAAACCCCAGAAGCGAACATTTTCTTCTGTAAAGGGTTCAAATCCTGTTATTTCAACCGTTAAATCTTCTGCAGGAATGTCAGAGAATGTATCAAAATTCCACAGCAGTCCTTGTCCATCTTCTAATTCGCGCACTAAATTTGATAGTGCGTAGGTCACTTCGTAGTCATTCTCTCCATACTCACCAATACCCCATATGAGTTCTAACCCGTCATCTGTTCCAACAGTGCCATAGTAATTAGCTTTTTCTTCCAAGGAAGCATCTAGTTGCCATGGATCCATTTTTTGAAAACCGGCAACCGAGAAACCAAGTAATTTAGAATCTTGCAGATCATCCAACACAATATATAACTCGGTACCATCATCCATATTCATTTTTCGATGTTCTGTAACTACTCCAGATCCGTCTTCTTGCAGTTCGACTTCAATCGTTATATCTGATAATTCATTTTCCGCAAAAACAGTTTCTTCAAATACTGTACTGAACAGAAATGCTGCCCCTATAGCCATTAGCCCTTTTACCTTTTTATTCATTCTTGCACTCCCTCTTTCTGTTGTATTTGACCTATTTTCTTTAACATATTTTAATAACGTCTTATTTCTCATTTTTTCTATCCATCTATAGTATACACATTAACCCGCTACTCTAGGAAACGTTTTCTCTAATTAACTGCTAAAACTATTTTTTTCTATGTATTATTCTAAAAATCATTTTCAAAAAATAAAGATACAATTCTTCTCTTCCAATCAGAATTGTATCTTCAGGAGCTATAATTTTTATTTGTTTTTTTGAGTCTTTTTTCAAACTGTATTTGGAACAAGTAATGTTACCCTATAAATACATCTTCTTGCGGATAACGGATCAAGGAAGTTTCTTTTCTTGCAATTAATATAGAGACGATCGTAATAGGTCCAATCCGCCCTATGAACATAACAAACATAATTACAAACCTACCGATGACAGATAGTTCAGGCGTTAATCCAGCTGAAAGTCCAACTGTTCCAAACGCTGAAACAACTTCAAAAACAATATTGATAAAAGGGCCATTTTCAGTTATCGATAAAATGAAAATAGCTACAAAAACTAATAAAAAACTGACTATTGTCAAAGTTAATGCTCTAAAAACAGCACTGTTTCTTATTCTTCGCCCAAATAAAGATACTTCTTCTCCACCTCTTAAACTTGTGCCGGTTGTTAAAAGTAGAATAATAAAAGTACTTAACTTTATCCCACTACCCGTTGATGCACTCCCAGCACCAATAAACATCAGTAGTGACATCAGGAGCATAGTAGGTACGGTCAATGCTGTAATATCGATTGAATTAAAGCCGGCTGTTCTAGGAGACAAACCTTGGAAGTATGCACTCCATATTTTATCTCCAAATGATAAGCTGCCCAACGTTTCAGGGTTTGAATATTCAAGCAGAAAAATTGAAATTATGGCAATAACATTTATAATCAACGTCCCTACGATCATCACTTTTGAATGCAGAGTCAATGATTTAAATTTCTTCTTATTCCAAACATCTAATAGAACAGTGAATCCTATTCCTCCTAAAACAAACATGCTTGTAATCGTTAAATTGACTAAAGGATCTCCTACATAGCTGGATAAATTGTCAGACCAAAGAGAAAATCCAGCGTTATTAAAAGATGCAACAGTATGAAACAAACTGTAAAAGGCACCTTGCCAAAGTCCAAATTCTGGAATCCATTTAATGGACAATAAAGTGAAACCAATTAGTTCGATACTTAACGCGAAAATGATTACATAGCGAACTAATCGAATAATTCCACCTGAAGTGCCTTGATTCAAAGATTCTTTAATAAGATCTCTTTGTTGCATGCCGATTCTTCGTTTTAATATGAAAAAGATAAAAACGGCAGACGTCATCAGGCCTAATCCACCAAGTTGCATGAGGAACATAATGACCGTTTGTCCGAATAGAGTGAAGGCTGTTCCTGTATCGACCACAACCAATCCTGTAACCGTAACAGCAGAAGTAGCTGTGAATAAGGTATCTAACCAAGAAATCGTTTGGGTCGTTGAAAAGGGCAATTTTAATAAAGCCGTACCTATTAAAATAAGCGTAAAAAAGCTGAAAACGACTGTCATAGGTGGACTAAGACGTTTAGTAGATTGTTTAAAATACTTTAATAGAGAAACCTTGTTCATTCCTTTACAGCCCTTTCTGTTCAAAACGTTTTATGTCATCATTATTTCCAATGACAACAATCATATCGCCTTCGTATAATTTATCTTCTGGTGAAGGTGAGATATTCACTTTTTTTCCATTCTTTATAGCTAGAATGGTACAGCCATATTTTGCTCTGATATCTGAATCATTGATTGATTTATTAACTAATTTTTTTGTTATATACATTTCTGATATACTATAGTTCTCTGAAAGTTCAATATATTCTTGGATTTTCCCAGATTGAAATTGATTAGCCACTCTGACTCCCATATCGTATTCTGGTTGAATGATTCTATCAGCACCGATTTTAGCCAAAACTTTTGCATGGTTAGCATTGTGAGCCTTTACCCATACATTTTCTACACCTAATTCTTTTAATAATAGAGTGCATAAAATACTAGACTGCATATTATCTCCTATAGCAACTACAGCGTAATTAAAGTTACCAACACCTAAAGACTTCAGAACATCTTCGCGGGAAGCATCTGCTATTACAGCCTTTGTACTATGTTCTAAAACGGCATTTACTTTTGCTTCATTTGTATCTATTGCCAAAACTTGATGGCCCAGACGATGCAATTCTTTACATACACTACTACCAAACCTTGCTAATCCAATAACTACGAAATCTTTTTTCATAATTCAACTCCTCTCATATTTCGAGCAATTGTAAACTTGATTTCCCCAACTTTCTCAGGCAACTAACTTTGCCTCGACCATTCATTTTCGTTTACTATTCTTAACTATAGCTAACAACCTTATTAAGTCTTTACTAAGTAAAGACTTTAAAGAAATTTCGGATTCATTTGTATACTTTAACCGTTTGAGCTATTCGAATATAGGATCATTCTTCATTAGTCATCATAGTATGTACGCTTTCATAATTCAAGTGCTTTTTAACAACTAAAAGATTTGGAAAGAAGGTAAAAAAATGGGTAAAGAAGAAACGATTATTGAATTCCCCTTACGTGGAGAATGGTTTACTGAAGTTAGTCCAGCCGACCGTATCCCCAGTCACGGAACCAATCATTTTGGCTTACGATATGCTTTCGATTTTATTCAAGTAGATTGGGAGAAGCCCAACCACCCTACTCATGATAGAAAAAACACAGACTATTTTTTAAAAGGAATTCCTTTGGATAGCTATTACTGTTTTGGAAAACCCGTCTATGCTCCTTTTTCAGGAGAAATTGTTGCTGTTGAGCAAGGTGTTTTAGAAAGAGAAAAAGCTTCTTGGTTTCATGACCAGACTTTAGCAATTCGCCATTCTCTTTTCTTCAATTCAGAACGAGATAGCTTTGAGTCAATTGGAGGCAACTATCTAATTTTAAAGAAAACAGAAAAAATATACGCCGTTTTCTGCCATCTTCAAAACGGGTCGCTAACAGTTAAGGTTGGAGGAAACATTAAAAAAGGACAAATGATAGGTAGAGTCGGACATTCAGGAAATTCAACAGAACCGCATTTGCATTTTCATTTGATGGATTCTGATGATATTAAAAATGCAAAAGGCATCCCCTTCACATTTGAACAATATGAAAAATTTAACGGTTCAAGTTGGGAAACAATAACGAATGAGATTCCAGCTGCAAAAGACCATATACGTTTTACAAAAAAATAGTAAACGGCGATTTATAGAAGAACAACAACAAGACTTTATATCCTATTTACAAAGGTTTATCATAAAAGTAAAACTCTCGCAATTCGTTTTACTGTATACTATTCTATAGGCGAACAGTCTATTAAAAACTTTAGAAAAAATCATACGCACGAGGATGATCGTTAATTGAAAAACAAGAATTATAAATTAAAAATTTTTCTTTTTAATCCTGTGACCGTCATTATTTACGGTATAGGGTGTTATTACTTAAGTTTACTTGCTCAAGATGGTGGAGTTGCTCAAAAAGGTCCCATCATCTTAATCATTTTTCTTAGTCTGTTTGTTTGGGTAGGTTGGGGGCTTTATTGGTATATTTGGAAGCTCAATAAAGAACGCTCAGTCTCTCCCCGTTCGCTAAGACGCAGCAAATTTCTTTTTCTTTTCAGCGTTAATTCTTTCCTTTTGATTACAGTTATATTTGGAATAAGTCTTTATCAAAGTGGCACAAATCAACAAGGAAGATTAGCTTTTGTGATCCAAGACTATTTGAATTCTAGTGAAGTAACATTTGTCCATAATAATGTCTACGAAGATGATTTGAATGGTTTATTTGAAGATCTTGAAACAAAATATGATTTGCCAGAAGAATTATACGTCAGTAATCAGGTCGAATTGACCTTTGATCAAGAAGGTGACATCACTACTTTCTATAGCTTTTTATATGGTTTAAACGAAGCTGGCGAGACGGAAAGTTTTTTGATTGATTATGATCGCTCGAAAAGTGCTGATTTTAATGTGACTTTGAACGGAAATGTTAATCCAACTTTTGAGGACAGCATGATCCTTCAACCCTTGCTAGATGCTATGGAGAACCTTCCCATAAAAGAAACCGTTAAAGATTGGAAGGAAGATACGCTTGGTATCTATTATGCCGGATCACGCAGTTGGGGATACAATACGGATGGCGTTCTTTACTTTGATGAGAATGGTGCTACTTTCCCAGTAGAAACAGCCTTCAATGAAATTATTGGCTACACCATTTCTGTTTATACCCCTAACAATAATGGCATCACACCTGTACGTTTTATTGACTATACACCCACAGTGTCTCCTACAGAAATTGGAGATGTTCCAACTGATCAAAATATGAATGATATTGAAACTTATTTTTTGACTGACCAGCTTGGTTATCAGTTATTCGTAGTAGACGCTGCGGCCGGTTCGCGTTTTTATACTTTGAATAAAACTACTGATGGTGGAAATACCTGGGATGTCATCAACTCCGATCCTTTTTTAGGACAGCTAGGTGTGTCATCTGGAATAACTTTTATGGATGAAAATCTTGGTTTTGTTGGATTGTCCCACAGTGGAGGCAGTTATGCAGATCTCTATCGAACAACAGATGGTGGGGTCACTCTTGAAAAATTAGTATTGCCACTAATTGAAGTTCCTTTGACCGATACAGAGAAGTACGTTCCTTTTGACTTCCCTGAAATGCCTTATAAAGAAGGAGATAGTCTTTTTCTTCAAGTAAATCAAGGGCAAGATGGCGATTATAATGGAGACAGTAACGGCTTGTATCAGTCTAAAGACAATGGCCTGACTTGGGCGTTTGTTGGAGAGGTTTAGTAAACTAATTACGAAAAAGATATCCTCAGCTTAAAGAAAGCTGGGGATATCTTTTTTACTTTTAATTACATCGATTGTAAAATTAAGTTAGACAAATAAAAAAGCCATTCGTGATACGCTCAACATGTATTTGCTACTAAAGAATACAGAGGAGTAATCACGAAGGGGCTTAAACGTCCTTGATACGGGTTTCATTTCAGTCCCTGTTAGAATATTTTTAGTTTTTTTAATTTTTCAGATGATAGGATTATTGTACTCACTGAATGACATTAACTTTCTTTAATCACTTTTTGTTTAACCTTGCTCATTTTATTTGTCCTGCTCATGTACCATAAAATCATCCCAGCACCCATAACGGCCATCCCAGCTGAAATAAGTAAAGCCATTGAATACGATCCACTTGATTCTCTGATACTTGAAGCAAGTGTAGGTCCTAGGATAGATGCAATACCATAAGCTGTAAACATCCACCCATAATTAGAAGCTGATTTCGTAGCTCCCCAGTTTTCGGCTGTGATCCCTGGGAATGAACCTAGGAACCCGCCAAATGATAAGGCAATAAAAATCAACCCTGCTATACCAGCAACAGTACCTAACTCATTGGCAAAGTTCAACAATAACAATCCGCTACCAGAAACAACAAACATTACCATAATAGTTTTGTATCTTCCGAGTTTATCAGAAATAGATCCCCAGAAAATTCTTCCTAGCGTATTCGCTAAACCTACAACCATTACGATAAATGTTCCAGCTCCCAATGAATAGTACGAAGCTAAGTTAGCCGCATGACCAATTACCATCAACCCACTTGTAGCTGCAAATGTGTAAACTGCCCACAAAATCCAAAAGTTAGATTCATGAAGCATCTCTTTATAATTTTTGTCTTTCTCTGAACTTATTCCAATTACTTTTTCTTGTACAGGAGGATTTTCCATCATGAAAGATGCCGAGCAGATTACCACGAGTAATATTCCACCTAGGATTTTGAATGTATTATTTACACCTACACTCTCAATCATACTAGTAGCAATTGGTGCTAAAAGAATCGCCCCTGAACCAAATCCTGCTGCTGTTAAACCACCAGCTAGTCCTTTTTTATCAGGGAACCATTTTACAGTCAATGCTGTTGCTGTTCCATATCCAGCACCAATACCCAGTCCTAATATCAGTCCATAGGTTAAATACAACATAATGATGCTATTTACAAAACCGGTCAAGAACATCCCTAAACCGAATAAGAGTCCCGCTGCAAGAACCACTTTCTTCCCGCCGTGTTTATCTACGATTGGTCCACAAATAATCATTCCTAATGGTACCATTGCAAATGAGATACTAAACGCTAAAGATGTTTCGCTTAATGTCCAATCTGTATTGACCTCCAATAATGCCGTTTGAAAAACTGACCATGCATACCCAGCTCCTAAAGACAGATTTGTTACGATAGCCGCAATCAAAATCAACCAACGATTCTTTTCTCTTTTCATATACCTTCCTCCTATAACCTTAATTAATATAACCACACTTTATAAAGCGCTTTCAATTTCATATATTATAGGGTTTCACTAGAATAAACCACCAAGTAAAATTAAACAGGTTAATAAGATGAACTTATACACGAGTATTATCTAAAGAACTTATTTAGCATCGACAATAAAGCGCATCTCTTTTCAATTTCTCCCTGAAAATAGTTTCGTTCTGCTTAAGAAAAAAATTGTTTAACACTTGGTTATAGTGTTTCAAAAAAATCCCTTCCGGAATAGCGGATTTGCTTGTAGATAGCCATGAAACCGCCTGATCTATTTACAATTTCAAAGGAACAGACAAAAAAAACTGTTCTGGAATGAACAGCTTTTCTAACGGATATTTACAGTAGTCTAGCATTTATACATTTGATACACGCTCCATTAAGTTGATCCCAATTCCCATGAATAAGATCCCCATAAGGAGTAGAATCCCAATGGGTTGCAACAGTTGGCTAAGTGGAAGTCCTAAATAGATAGCGTCTACCATTCCATTTAGACCGTGTTTGATAGGAACAAACTCAGCTATAAAGAGTAATAATCGATTATTAACTATATCTAAAGGCCAGAAGGCTCCACCTAACATTGCCATCGACGTAGCGATGATTGGAATAACGACTTGTAACGATTGCGGCGAAGGTACTAAAGCGGAAATCAGCATCCCTAAAGAAACAATGGTGAAAATAAAGGCCAAAGTAACGGCTGCCATCGATACATAGTTGGTCCCTAAATCAAGATTTAATAGATTAGTTAAAATGAAAAAGGCAATCACGATCTGCACTAATCCTACTAAAAAATAATGCGAAAGCAAACCTAGATAGATCTGTGTTTTCGAAAGCGGAGAAAAAATCAATCGATCCCAAGTTCCCTTTTTCTTCTCTTCTACTACGTTTATTTGGAGGTACAAAATAGTAAACATCGCAAAGTAAAAAGTCATTCCAATTAAAATACTCAATTGATACCGATTCAGGGTCCCTGAATCCTCAGGTTGTCTTATTCCTTCAACCGTTAAAAATTCTTGTACTTCAATTTCACTATCTGGAAAATCCGCTCTAACCTTTTCTAGACGGACCTGCTCCCTAAAAATTTGATTAACGTGTTGGTCTACTACCGGTAATCGCTCATCTTCTCTACCAACTAAAAATTGATAGGTTTCTGCTCCTATTTCCATCGCATAGCCAATCTCGTTCATCCGTATGTCTTCTTCTGCGGTTTCATAATCAGTTGCTTCAAAAATGATCGAATCATCTTTATTTAAGCGATCTACCCAGATACTTAATTCTTCTTTCGTTAAGCTTTCACTGTATACTTGTACATTTATAGACGAACTTCCTTGACTTCCCCCTATAAAATAAACAAATAAAATGGTTAACCCTAAAAACATCACGACGACCAGAGGATGCTTCATCAATCTTTTCCATTGGAGTATAAATACGTTACCCATTTAATCTAACCTCCTTTTTGGAAATATGATGACTGCCATCAGTAATGAAATGACCGTCATTCCAATCACTCTCAGCATCAATGGAAGCACTTCTTGAAAATCAAATCCTTGCAACAATTGTAAATAAGAAGTCATCGTTGCTCCATTTGGAGTCCAATTTCCAACTTGTTTTAAATATTCTGAGAATTGTTCTACAGGAATGTAACTACCTCCTAAAAAGGCAAATACACTGACAAAAGATCCGAAGAATCCCACCGTTCTGTTATCATTTGCATACAAAGAAATAGAAGTGAGTATGCTCGCTAGACTTCCAACTAATAATGAGTATAAACCTGTCGTGTAAAATACATTTATCCAAAAATCACTATCTCTCCCTTTGAATGTCCCAAAAATCAACGTAGATAATGCGAAAAGGATGGCTAATTGTACAAATGTAATCAAGGTTCCTGAAATCATTTTACTGCTCAGATACGTTAACGGTTTTGTCCCAGACAGCATGATGCGTCCAAAAACATGTTGTTCTTTTTCTTTGAAAGCACGAGTCGCTATGATTGGAGCTGTTGAGAGTGCAAACATGACTCCCATTCCAATCGTATAATATTGGAACGCACTTACCGGCTCTTCGACCGAAAGTTGTACTTTTTCACCGTGTTGTATCGTTTGGTCTTCTGCTTCAGCTTGTCCGTCAGTTGCTAAAGCAATAGATGTCTCTAAATTATATTGTGCAACGAACGTTGTGACTACACTCTTAAGAATAATCGATGCTACATTCTCAGCTTCATTCACAGTTATTTTCAGAGCACTTGACGTATCTTCTTCCTGATAGATAGACTGCCATACATGGTAGCTGAAATTTTCTGGAATTGTGATGAACCCGGCAATTTCATCTTCATTCATTGCATGCGTTGCGGAACTTAGATTATCAAACTCATCCACAACCATAATATCTGCAAAACTTTCATCTTCAAGCAACTCATATAACATGGTGGCGGGATCACTTTCTTGGGCACCAGCTGCCATTTCAGCAACTAGTTCTGCTGGCATTCCTTGTTCAACTAATTCATTTTCTAAACGATCCAGGTCTTCTGCAAAATTTTGTTCATTGACGATCCCAACGTTGAAGGTATTGTTTGAAGTTCCCCCCATCATAATATTTCCCAAAGAAAATCCTAGAATCGCAATTAGAATAAAAGGCATAAAGAGGAGTTCAAGAAGGTCACTTTTACTTTTTGAAAGTGACAAAAAGTCTTTTTTCACAAAATTAAACATGATTTCAGTCCCCTCCTTAATCTCTCAATTTGCGACCGGTCAAGTGTAAGAAAACATCTTCTAAGGTTGGTGTTTGTACGTGGATGCCTAAAATCCTCACTTCTGTCTGTCGCGCACAGTCAAAAATCTCTCCCAATAATTGCTCTCCCTTAGATACGATCAGGTCGTATTTATTTTCATCTTCTGCCACGTGATTGATCCCTTTTAAAGCCGACAATAGACTTGAAAATTCTTTTTTTGCTTCCTCTACTTGAATCGTTATCGTTTCTTCATTAGATAAAATATTCTTTAATTCTTCTTTTGTTCCAGAAGCGATCACTTGGCCATGATCCATGATATAAACACGGTCACACAACTTTTCAACCTCTTCCATATAGTGGCTAGTGTAGAGGACGGTTATCCCTTTTTCACGGTTTAATTTTCTCACCATACCCAAAATATAATTTCTGGATTGTGGGTCGATTCCAACAGTCGGCTCGTCCATAATCAAAATTTTAGGATCATGGATCAAAGCGACCGCGATATTGATTCTACGCTTCATACCCCCAGAATACGTATCTACGACCTCTTTTTGTCTTTCTTTTAATCCAACCAGTTCTAATTTTTCTTGAATTTTAGCTTCTAATTCTCTTCCCGTTAACCCATAAACCTTTCCAAAGAATTTCATATTTTCATAAGCTGATAATTCCTCGTACAATGCAATTTCTTGAGGAACGACGCCTAAAACTGTGCGCAATTCTTTGGGATGCTTAGAAATATCTTTTCCGTTAAACATAAAGGTTCCTTTTGTTGGTGGAATTAAGGTTGAAATCATAGAGATGGCTGTTGATTTCCCGGCCCCATTTGGCCCCAATAGTCCAACTGATTCTCCCTCATCTAAATATATATTCATATCTTCCACAGCTACTTTTTCTTTAAAAGTTTTTCCTAGATTTTCAACTTTGATCATGAACAGTACCCTCCTTTATAAAATGTTTTATTCTATACAAACGGCATAAATGAAAACGACCTATTCTAAATCCAAACTTTAGTATCCATCTCGAACTTTCAAATCAGCTGATTGATTTTTTCTTTTTAATTTAAGGTTCAGCTTCTTTAGCACTATCTGTTTAATTGGTTCAATTGTATCAAACTAACCCTTTATAATCATATATTTCACCTCCACTACCAAACACCTTTTAGATTGAAGTCACAACAAAAAAGCTGCATCCCTTATATTTGGGATGCAGCTTCTCTTAAACTGATGCGACTATGTTTCATTAAGCTAGTAATTACTTTTTTTCGTGAGACCCCATTCATTGACCTTTAAATTGAGGGGCCCTTTTTTCAAGAAAGGCCGTAACAGCCTCTTTATGATCATCTGTTAAAGAAGCCAGATGCATCAGTTGTGCCTCTCTCTGATTGAATTTCTCTAAATCGCTATAAAAAAATTCATTGAACAGTTCTTTTTGATAGGAAATCGTTTGAGTTGGCAATGCAGCTACTTTTTTGGCAAATGCCCATGTCTCTTCTTCTAATGTACCATCTTCAACGACTTGATTTACCAAACCTAACTCAGAGGCACGCTCACCTTTGATCGGCTTAGAAAGCATCAATAATTCGGTAGCTATTGCCGTTCCTACCATCTTTTGCAAGAAATAGAGCACACTGGTGTCTCCTGGTAACCCCATACCTACAAAAGCTGTAACAAGAGAGCTGCGTTTCTCCATAATCCGAAAATCAGCTGCCAATGCTACCCCGACACCCGCACCAGCTGCCGCTCCATTAATAGCAGCGATAACCGGTTTGCTGCAGTTCCGTATAGCACGACTCATTGCCCCGGTAGCTTCAACCAACTGTTCTGGGATTCCCCCATCATCTCTTTCAATGATTATTTTGAATTGATTGACGTCTCCTCCTCCACAAAACAACTTTCCAATTCCTGTCAAAACTACTGCACGGATAGCAGCATCTTCTGATGCCTTCGCTAAAGCTGCTGGAATCTCTCGAAATGACTCTTCTGAGAAAGCATTCCCCACCTCTCTTTCACAACCCCTATAAGGTTATTTCAATAAATAATTCTTCGACATCTTTTAAAAAAACGCTTTCAATTATATGCATTCAGTATATCTCTAGAACTACACTGATACAAATTACTATTTTTCATAGACGGCATTAGCTCTACTAATGTCCTATTATGGAAACCCTCTTCAAGCTTAGTTGAATATCATTGTATGAATTTATAAGATTTCAGCTGAAAAAGATAAAGTTTTGCTTATCAAACGACCAAAAGCTAGAAACCTTTTTAGTTTCTAGCTTTTTCTTTAGACTTTATTTTGAATAAACATCAGCATCGTTCGATTCAATTTGTCTGTTTCATCATGAAAAATCGCATGGCCGCTTTTTCTAAACGGTGTGACAATATTTTTAGGAATCAATTGGGTCATCTCTTCGACAACTTCATACGAACAAATAACGTCTTTTTCACCATGGCAAATCAAAGTTGGCACTGTGATCTGTGCAAGATCTGCTTGTACATTCTCATCCCGCATAGCAAGAGCCGAAAGAATCATTCCATAAGAAGAAGCCCTTAGTGCCAAACTTGTCAACCAATTTTTATAGGACACAAAGGTTTTCTCATTAAACATTTTTTTAATAAAGTCTTGAATCATTTTAGGTCGATTAAGTTGTATTTCTTCAACTATGGACGTAATTTCTGACTTCTTGATGCCCCTTGAATAAGCAGGCCTCTTAGCAAATTGAGGGACTGCCGCACTAACCAAAATCAGTTTTTTTATTCCAAAACCCTTATGACGAGCAAAAAAACGGGTTGCAACTGCTCCACCCATAGAAAATCCGACTAAAATTGCTTCTTCAATTTGAAGTTCTTCTAAAACCACTTTGACATCATCCGCAAATGTATCGTAGCCGTATTCTTCAATCACCAAATCTGAGTCGCCAAAACCACGAAAATCAATTCCAATCACGCGATACCCTCTTGGCAAAAAATAATCATATTGATAATCAAACATTTGATGATCAAATGGCCAGCCATGTAAGAAAACAATTGGTTGCCCTTCCCCTAAATCTTCTACTGCAATAGATGCATTGTTTTTTCCTTTAATGATTTTTTTCATCTTGATTTACCTCCTATCACCTTTTCAACCTAAGTATAATAGAAGAGCTCCTTTTTTAAAGAAATATAGCTCAGGATCTAATACTTATCAATCATTAATAAAATTCATTACTGACTTATGTAAAATTATCCTAATTTCTTAATGACTAACACAATTTAATCTACTATCTTTGACAAAAAAGCTCCCTGGTGAGATGCTTTATTTGTAATAAAAACGAAAAATAAAAGAATGGAGGATTTTTATGTCAACAATGGTTTTTGTGAATTTCCCTGTATCTGATGTCAATCGTTCTGCTGCATTTTATGAAAAATTAGGGTTTACTAAAAATAAAGAATTCTCAACTGATGAAGCTGTCGCAATGGTTTGGGATGATAACTTTTGGATCATGCTGCTTAATCACGAATTTTATAGCCGTTTTATTAAAGATAAAACCATTGCAGATACTCAAACCACTAGCAGCTCTCTAATTACATTCAGCCTAGAAAGTGCTGATGCCGTCAAAAAAATTGCTGAAACAGCAAAAGCCCATGGTGGCGATTTCCATAAAGTAGATATGGGGATGTCTGAAGATCAGATGTTTTTACTTGAAGTACAAGATCCAGACGGAAATACCCTAGAGCCCAGTTGGATGGCAATGTAAATAGGTCTGTTCAAACCATTTAAGTTAATAAATTGAAGCATAACACCTCTGCCGAATTCAGATACATTGAATTCGACAGAGGTGCTTTTATAAAGACTTTTTCTTATTTTCATAGAAATTCAATCGTTTGTTTAGCTGAAATAGGATTAGTGTATGTGCGACAATCAACTTCATACAATTCCTTAATGACTTCTTGTGTTAAGACTTCCTCGGGTCTTCCTTCTTTGAGGATCCGTCCATCTTTCATCGCATACAAGTAATCCGTAAAGCGTGCTGCTAAATTCAAATCATGTAAAGCCGCTAATACACCAATCGGTAAAGCACTAACTGTTTTTAAAATGCTTAGTTGATAGTTGATATCCAAATGATTAGTGGGCTCATCTAGAACTAGGAATTTAGGTTGTTGGACTAACGTTCTCCCTAATATGACCCGCTGTTTTTCGCCACCTGAGAGTGATAAAAAACTTCTATCAGCGATTTTTTCTAAATCCAGTTGAAGCAGGACTTTTTCAACAATTTCATAATCTGACGCATTTTCTCGCTCCATTAAGCCTTTGTATGGCGAGCGTCCAAGCAATAACATATCACGGATGGAAAAGTCGAAATTGACTTGGTGAAACTGCCCCACGAAACCCATTTTTTTTGCGAGCTGTTTATTTGAAAGTTCCTGAACATTTTCGTCACCCAACATAATAACTCCTTTATTGGGTTCAAGTATTTTCGAAACACTTTTCAATAAAGTTGATTTTCCACAGCCATTCGGTCCGATCAGACCTACAAACTGATTTTTACTAACTTGCAAGGAAACTCCTTCTATAATTTTCCGGGAAGCAACAGATACTGATACGTTATCAATCGTTAAGTTCATACTTACCCTCCAAACTCGTAGCCTTTTTTGATGAAAATATAAATGAACAGTGGTGCACCGATCAAAGAGGTCAAAATACCGATTGGCAATTCGACTGTTGGCAAGATAATACGAGATAAGATATCGGACCACACCATGAATAAAGATCCTGAAAAAACAGATAATGGTAAGAAGTAACGATGATTTGACCCGACTATCCCACGAACGATATGGGGAATAATCAACCCCACAAATCCAATCATTCCACTGTTTGCAACAATAATCCCGGTTAAAATCGAAGTGACCACAAGATACAATTTGCGGTAAAATTTCAAATTTACTCCAAGCGTAATCGCTGCTTCATCACCCAGTAGCATGATATTTAAAATACGTTGCTGTGTTAAGAAAAATAGAAAACAAATCAAGACAACCGTAGCTATTAAAGGAAGCTTGGACCAGCTTGCTCCTGCTAAACTCCCCATCATCCAAAACGTGACTGAACGAATACCCTCTGCATCATTGGCTATATAAATAATAAAATTAGAAAATGCTGTAAAAAGAGCATTTAATACCATACCTGATAAAATCAATTTGATAGAATTCATTTGGCCATTTACATTTGATAAAAGTAAGACCAGAAGCGCAGCTGTCACAGCACCTAAGAAGGCCCAAAAAGATAGACCAAGCTGAGCCAATACACTGGTTCCACCAAAGCCAATCATGATAGCAAAAGTCGCACCTAGAGAAGCTCCAGAGGAAATACCTAAGATATAAGGATCTGCTAATGGGTTCTGGACCGTTGTTTGCATGACCGCACCTGCTAATGACAACCCCATACCCGTAAGCATCGCTAAGAGTACTCTTGGAAAACGAATCTGCCAGATGATGTTCTCATGAGCGCTAGAAGAAACACCAGACAAATTATCAACTATTCCTCCTGACAAGTTTTTAATCAGTATTTGAAAAGATTCATTTAGAGGCACCGTGACCTGTCCGACCGCGACACCAATCCCCACTGAAAAAACGATCAAAACGGTAAATAGGAGCAAACTTATATAAAATAATTGGCGTTGTTTGTTGATGCGGTTCATCATTTTATTCCTTCCTAGCTATAAATTAATTTTCAGTATACAATTCAGCACTGAGTTGTTCCATACCGCTTAGTATTTGGTAACCGTAACTCCAGAACTGATTGTAATCGATGGTATAAATTTGGTCTTCCTTGATAGCTGTCAGACTGGACAGCGCGTCATTTGCTTTCAAATCAGCTAAACTTTCTTTGGGATCGCGTCCCCCAGTATAGTTAACCAGCAATAATACGTCTGGATCAGCTTCCAACAAAGCTTCAACACTAATTTCTCCCGTTACATCTGCAAACGTATTATTCAAATCCATATAGCTTAACGAATCGTTTAAGTAGGTGTCTGCTGCACCACTATAGATATCCACGTTAGTCCCTTCTACCTCAAATAAATAGGCATAATCAAGTGCTTCTTGGTTAGCAGGAATGCCCGCGACTACCTCATCCATTCTAGCTTCTACATCCGTTGAAAATTCCTGGGCCTTCTCTTCAACTGCAAATAATTTCCCTAAATTAGCAATATCTGTATACAAATCCTCAAAAGTTGCGTCAGTTGTTGATGTTGCTTGAATATAAGTCTGAATACCCACCTCATTCAATTCTTCAACCGTTCCAGTTCCCCATTCAGCACTTGCAAATAGTTGTCCTCGTCCCACAACGATATCCGGATCAGCACCTACGACTATTTCTTTTCCAACATATCCCTCTGAGAGAACAGGTATGCTAGCGAAATCATCAGCTACTGTTTCGTCACCTTCACCATATAAAGCGGCTACACCTACAAGGTCTTCAGCTAAGCCCATTTGAAGCAGCAGTTCCGCTGTTCCTTGGTTATTAGCAACAATCGATTTTGGACTAGCTTCATAAGTGATTTCTTTTTCAGAAAATACTGCACCTTCTGACGATACGGTGTAATTGTTCAATGTTAACGGAAAAGTTGTTTCTTCTACCTGTTCCGTTGATTTTTTGTCCGTATTTTTCTGTGCTTCTGTCGCATTTTCTTGTCCACAGGCGCCTAATAACAAAGTTGAAGCTGCAACAAGTCCAAAGTATTTCACCATTTTTAATGTCGTCATTTTTTCCACTCCATTTATATTGATTTTTTTATTAAATTTGTGAAGTTATGTACTTTAATCTTTTTATTTATACCTCTTAGCTTGAGCTAGAATATTAAATAGCAAAAATCAAGCTTTATAATCGAGAATTGTTGCTTACCTTAATTATATGATTGATTTTTACTAAAGTAAATAGTAATGTTAAAACATTCACAAATAATCGAAGTAAGCCTTATCATATCAGGATGTTTTTATTGATTAATTTAAATAAAAAACAGAAATCACAATTTAAATACTTTAAGAAAAACAACATTATCCGCAATGACCCTACGACACATTCAAAAACCACAGCTTTGCTACAATTGTTAGCAAAGCAAAATGGGATTGTCACCTTTCAAGACACTAAAAAGGCTGGTATTTATTAAGAATATATCATTACGTTGTCTCAGGAAAATATTCTAGAAAAAGTAGAGCCTGGAACTTACGTTGCGATTGCTCAATTTCCCGATGACTATTATATCCTACAAAAAAGATTTAAAAAAGCATTTTTTCTCATGAAACAGCTCTTTATCTTCATGATTTAACAGATATGGCCCCTTTTGATTACCATATGACCTTTCCAAGGGGATACAATCATCCATCTTTAAAAGAACAGCGTATCTTAGCTAAGCACAATCAAACAGATAAAGATGTTCAAATTAATGCCCTTAAACGGTATTTAAAAACAGAAAAGAAAGACCTTATCAAATTAATACACTACGCAAAACTATTTAAAGTAGATCATGAATTAAGAAGCTATCTGGAGGTGTTAATATAAACTCTAATCTTCGGGAATCACTACCGTTTCTTAAATTGATAATTTTTTTTGCTTAGTTTATATTCCGTAGGAGTCATTCCCATTTCTAACTTGAATATTTTCGCAAAATAATTTCCATTTGAAAAACCAACTGCTTTTGCGGTTTCGTCAACGCTTTTATTTTCCCATAACAATTCGAAAGAACATAAAATTCGATACTTCCTTAAATAAGCCATTGGTGTATATTGAAAAGCCTCTTCGAACATGCGAATCAATTGAAATTTTGACATATCGAATATTTCAGCCATCTTATCCAATCCAATATCGGAAGCATAGTTTTCCTCAAGATACCTTTTTATTATAAGAGACTGAGCATTTGCTTTAATTTGTACATTATTTATTTCTTTTTTGATTTTCAAAAACAAGTTAAACGCCTGCTCAGAATTTTCCAAAAAATCCAATTCTTCTTCTTGTATAGTAATAAAGGTATCCATTAATGATTTGAAAAAATCAGCAGATGCCTGAGAAAATACTTGACTGGCCACATTCAGCCATTGACGAACAACTGGAGAAAACTCCACATATATAAATTGCCAATTTTGTTTGCTATAATAAACAAATTTCCCCGGAACTTCTGCAAGAAAAAAATCTCCCTTGCGTTGAGTGAAAGTTTCCCCCCCTATCATGAGAGTCCCTTCGCCGGCTAATGTAAATTGTAAAAAAACCAAATGATCTTTTCGTTTGCTTCCATCCCAAAAATATTCTGGTCCGCCGCTGCCTTTACCAATACCTTTTATATAGGGTAAATTTTGGTGATCTACATAATGAAATTGTTGAACAAAATCTTGCAATTTTTTACCCGCCTTTCCAATTTTTTCTTCTTGTTGCTTTTAAAAATTTTCTTTATGCTCATACTATACAAAAAGAAAGGATTTTTGAATATGCCAATTATTTTTGATAAAGCGCTTCAGATTTTTCATCTACAAAATAATCAATTGAGTTACATCATAGGTATCGAAAAGGAACAATATATTACCCATCGTTATTTTGGTACAAGGTTATCCAGTTACAATAGTAGTAATGAATTACAAAAAATCGATCGAGGATTTGCAACAAATCCAATTCCTGAAAATCGACAATTCTCATTAAATGCTTGGCCAATGGAATCTAGTTCTCAAGGAACTGGAGATCATCGCATTCCTAACTATCAAATTCGTAATGAGCAAGGCCAAAATGTTACTGATTTTCAGTTTACAGACTACATTATTTACCAAGGAAAAAAGCCGCTTCAAGGGTTGCCAAGCTTGCGTCCAGAACGTGCTAGTACATTAGAACTCATTTTAGAAGATCCGATTCAAAAACTGAAAATGATTCTAGTATACACTCTATATGAAGATCATCCGGTAATCACGAGAAATGTTCGATTTGAAAATTTAAATAAAGCATCCGTTTACCTTGAAAATGCGGGCTCACTACTTCTTGATTTCCCTCGAAATAACCTTGATTTAGTGACTCTAAATGGTTCTCATACTAATGAAGCCAACCTACATCGACAAGCATTATATCCCGGTATTCAAAAAATCGAAAGCTCCAGAGGAACCAGTAGTCCTCAGCACCAGCCATTTTTAGCCTTGGTTAATCGGGAAACAACAGAATTCTCTGGAGAAGTTTTTGCTTTTCATCTTGTATACAGCGGAAATTTTGTTGCACAGGTTGAAGTGGAACAATACGGCTCTAGTCGCATCCAATTAGGTATCCAATCCGATACTTTTGAATGGAAACTTTCATCTAACGAAGTATTTCAAACACCGGAAGTCATTATTACTTATAGTAATTGTGGCTTTAACCAAATGTCACAAACTTTTCATGAAATTTATCAAAAACATCTTGTTCCGATACCTTTTAGCAAAAAAGAAAGACCGGTTCTTTTAAATACTTGGGAAGCAAATTATTTTGCTTTATCTGAAAATACACTCCTAAAACAAGCATCATTGGCAAGTGAATTAGGTATTGAACTGTTTGTCTTAGACGATGGATGGTTTGGAAACCGAAATGATGACAACAGTTCATTGGGAGACTGGGACGTGAATTTTGAAAAACTACCTAATGGGATTGAAGGATTGGCAGATAAAATCCATAAAATGGGAATGCAGTTTGGTTTATGGTTTGAACCAGAAATGATTTCTAAAAATAGTGATCTATTTCGCAGCCACCCAGATTGGGCCTTGCAAGTTCTGAATTATCCTATGACAGAAGGACGTAGACAGCTTGTTTTAGATTTAAGCAAATTAGAAGTTCAAGATTACCTAATTATGCAGTTAAATCATTACTTATCTACCGAAAAGGTCGACTATATTAAATGGGACATGAATCGTCACCTTACAGAAATCGGCAACATATCATTGCCCGCTGATCAGCAAAAAGAGATCAGTCACCGGTATGTACTAGGACTATATCGTATTCTTGATACAGTGACAAAAAAATACCCAAAGGTTTTATTTGAAAATTGTTCTAGCGGCGGTGGTCGTTTTGACCCCGGCATGATGGCTTATATGCCTCAAAGTTGGACTAGCGATAATTCAGATGCCTTTTCGCGTACAATTATCCAATATGGCTATAGCTACCTCTATCCTCCTATTATGATGGGAGCTCATGTCTCCGACGTGCCAAATCATCAAGTTGGACGCTTTACACCCCTTACTACACGTGGTTGGATTGCCATGAGCGGAAATTTAGGCTATGAATTAGACATTACAAAGCAAACAACTGAAGACCTAGCACTCATTAAGCAGCAAATCCAATTCTACAAAAAACACCGAAAACTTTTACAATTCGGCACATTTTATCGTCTACAAGCTCCCTCAAAAACTTTTGCAAGTGCCTGGCTTTTTAAAAATGAAGAAGAAGCACTATTGCTGTATTTCAATGGACTCGCACAACCAGCAGTTCCATTGCAATACCTCACTTTACATTATCTTAATGATGATGCTCTTTACCAAAATTCAGAAACCGGGAAATGTTTTTCTGGCTCAGAGCTTAATCATGCGGGTATATTAATTCCACGGTTAAAAGGCGATTTTGAAACACTTGTGTATCATTGGAAGAAACTATAAAGGATTGAGAAAAAGTCAAAGTAGACTTTTTCTCAATCCTTTTTTTATAAATTACCCGTAAAAATAAAAGTTGCTCTCATGTTTTTACGATAACAGCAAAAGCTTCATACGGCGATAAACTTTGGGTAATTTTTTGATCATAATTGTGGATCAATAGTTCTTTTATCTGAAACTCAGGATCAATAGTAACCATTTGTTCATTTTCAGAAAAATTTACTACTACAAGTAAAGTTTCTTGTCCTAATTGTCGAACATATGAAAGAACTTGTGGGTTATTGGTATCGATTGATTGATACGTACCCTCCGTAATAATAGATAGTTTTTTTCTTAAACTAATCAATTTTTGATAAGTATAGAATAAAGAATTTTTATCTGATAATGCTTTTTTTACATTGATTTTTTGAGCCTCACCTAATTTCAGCCAAGGCGTTCCGGTTGTAAAACCGGCATTCTCTTCTTCTTCCCATTGCATTGGATGTCTGGCATTATCTCTCCCTTTGGCATTAATGGAATTTATTATTTCTTCATTAGAATACCCCTGAAGACTGCGTTCTTGATACATTCTTCGGCTTTCAATATCATCTATTTCTCCGATATCGGATACCGGATAATTTACCATGCCGATTTCTTCTCCTTGATAAATATATGGAGTCCCTTGCATAAAATGCAGATAAATTGCTAGCATCTTTCCGCTAACTTCACGGTACTCCTTATCATCATTTCCCCAACGTGAAATAATCCGCGGTAAATCATGATTGTTCCAAAACAAAGAATTCCAGCCTTTCCCTGCTAAATCGATTTGCCATTTCGAGAAAACACGATGTAATTCCTGAGGATCTAGCTTCTTTAAATCCCACTTGCGTTTTCCAGCTTGTTTATCAAGGTTGATATGTTCAAATTGGAATACCATAGAAAGCTCATTTCGTGTTTCTTCAGAATAAAGCTGCGCAATTTCGGGAGTTGCTCCCCAAGTTTCACCGACAGTTACTACATCATAGTTGCCAAAAGTTTTCACATTCATTTCTTGCAAGAATTCGTGTAGTTTAGGACCATTTTTAGTAATCTCTTGATCCGGTATTTTTCCGATAAGATCAATAACATCTAATCGGAAGCCTCCGATTCCTTTTTCAAGCCAAAAGTTCATCATCTTCCAAAGAGCTTCTCTCATGTCTTCGTTTTCCCAATTCAAATCCGGTTGTTTCTTAGAATGTAGATACAAATAATAAGCATCTAAATCCGGTACATAACACCATGCAGATCCACCAAAATTAGATTTCAGATTATTTGGTGGAAGGGCTCCAATCCCTTTACGCCATATATAAAAATCGTGAAATATGTTTTCTGGACCTTTTAAAGCCTCTTGAAACCATTGATGTTCATCAGATGTATGATTGACTACTAAGTCTATAATAATTCGAATACCCTGCTCTTTTGCTTTGGCAATTAATTCATCCATATCAGCCATTGTTCCATATTCAGCACCAATTTTTTCATAATTGCTTATATCGTATCCATTATCCTCATTTGGAGATTCAAATACTGGACTTAACCAAAGTGCATCTACTCCGAGAAGAGCTAAATAATCTAACCTTTCTACTATTCCTTTTAAGTCTCCAATACCATCACCATTCGTATCTTGAAAACTTCGTGGATAAATTTGATAGATTACGGCTTTTTTCCACCAATTAGAATTCTCTTTCATATATATATCTCTCATTTCTATGTGCTTTTACTTATTCACTGCTTCTACTGTTGTAATAAATTCATCATTAGTCACGACAGTAGCTTCTGTTTCTGCAACAGGTACTTCCATTCTTTTCTTTCCATAAACATACGTGAACACAAAGCTTAATACAAAACTAGTGACAACACCAATCATGAAATAAGGAATTGATTTTGGTGCGATAGAAATAAATCCAATAACGCTTGCTGGTCCCATTGCCACTGCGAGTACATGAAATAATCCGATTACTATACATGCAATACCTGAAGCAATCATTCCACAAACAAATGGAAATTTTAATTTTAAATTGATTCCGAAAATAGCTGGTTCTGTAATGCCTAGTAATGCAGAAACACTTGCAGAAGAAGCTAAACTTTTTTGCTTTTTATCTTTTGACATTACAAAAACTGCCAATGCAGCGCCACCTTGGGCAATATTAGCCATAGATGCGACTGGGAAAATAAACGAACCACCAGTTCGAGCTACGTCTGCTAATAACGTAGTTTCAATTGCTGGGAAACTTTGGTGTAATCCAGTAATAACTATTGGTGAGTATAATAAACCAAAAACCCCTAAGCCGATAGCACCTGTTGATTCATATAGCCAAACTAATCCATTGGTTACTCCATCAGAAACCATGCGCATAACAGGGCCAACTAAAACAAATGTTAAAAAACCGGTAATAATAATAGATAGCATTGGCGTGAACGTAAAATCAAAAACACTAGGTATACGTTTATGAAAAAACTTTTCTAGATTTGCTAATATCCAAGAAACAGCAAGAACAGGCAATACCGACCCTTGGTAACCAGCTTGTGCTACTTGTAGACCAAGAATATTCCAGTATGGCATCGTGCCTTCTGCTACACTATTAGCAACACCATACCCATTGATAAGATCTGGCATGACCATCGCCATCGCAATTGCTGCTCCTAAATAAGGATTTCCTCCAAATCGTTTCGTTGCAGAATAACCAACTAAAATAGGTAAGAATGCAAATGGAGCTGATGCCAACAAGTTAATAATACTCGCTAAATCTTTAATATTCGGAAACATTTCTACTACTGATTGCGCTCCAAATAAATTTGGAGATGTTAACACGTTGTTTATTGCCATTAATAAACCACCAGCAACAAGAGCCGGAATAATAGGGACAAAAATATCGGATAATACCTTAATGAATGCCATTATTGGGTTTTGTTTTTTTCCTTCAGAAGCTACCGCTTTCAAATCTTCAGTTGAAGCTTCTTTAACATCAGTCAACTTTATTAGTTCAGCATATACTTCGTCGACATCTCCAGGTCCAATAATAATTTGGAATTGTCCGTTCATTTCGAAAGTTCCTTTTACACTATCATTTGTATCTAAAGCTTTTTGATCTACTTTGCTAGGATCCCGTAGTACTAAGCGTAGCCTCGTTGCACAGTGGGCAGCTGCTTGTATATTATCTTCCCCTAATGCTTTATTTATCTCTTCTGCAACTTTTCTGTAGTTCATTTTTATTCCTCCTTAAAATGTAATCGCTTTTTCTATCATAGTATTACATGATATTCATTAATTGTCAAACGTTTGACAATTAAACTTTTTAATAATTGCTACTATGTATTTCCTACAAACATTAAACATCTATAATCATTGTTAAACGTTTGACAATAACAAATTATAATTGTAAAATTAGAATTAGAATACGCTTACGAAAAGGAGTTTACTTATGTCTCTTATTAAAGATTGGACAACTGAATTGCGCTACAAGACTTATGATCAATGGTCCGTTGATTATGTAAAAGAATTAAAAATGTCAATCGATTCTTCTAACTGGCGTTTAAATTATCATATCCAACCGCAAACAGGTTTATTAAATGATCCAAATGGTTTTTCTTACTTTAATAAAAAATGGCATTTGTTTTATCAAGCTTATCCTATGGGTCCGGTTCATGGGGTTAAATCATGGTTTCATCTTACTTCTGATAATTTAATTGACTGGCAAAAAGAAGGTTTGGCTCTCTTACCTGACAGTGATTATGATAGTCACGGTGTTTATTCAGGATCTGCGTTTGCTGTAAACGATAAGCTTTTTTTAGCTTATACAGGTAATGTTCGCAACAAGAGTTGGGAACGTTCTTCATATCAATTAGGTGCATGGATGGATAAAAGCAACCATATTATTAAAGAAAAAAAACCATTTATTGCTGCACCTCCTAAAGGCTATACTAATGACTTTCGCGATCCTCAAGTATTTCATCAAGGGGATAAATACTATCTAATAATCGGAGCACAAAATGATGCTCTAGAAGGTAAAGTTTTAACTTATATGAGCAAAGATTTAATTAGTTGGGAATTGCTTGGTGAACTTTCTTTTACAAAAGAAAAAATGGGATTTATGGTTGAATGCCCAAATTTAGTTTTTATAGAAGGTAAAGCCGTCTTTCTTTTCTGTCCTCAAGGTTTAGATAAAAATATTTTATCTTATAAAAATATTTATCCAAATACGTATATTACTGCTGACTCTTTCGATATAGAAACCAATACCTTAACTTCCCCTTCAAGTTTAAAAAATCTAGATGAAGGATTTGATGTCTATGCTACTCAAGCATTCAATGCTCCTGATGGCCGAGCTTTAGCAGTGAGTTGGATTGGTTTACCTGAACTTTCTTACCCTTCAGATAAAGAAGGATGGGCACATTGTCTTAGTTTAGTAAAAGAATTATCACTTAGAGACGGAAAATTAATTCAACTGCCCGCTTCAGAAACTAAAGAATTAAGAGAAAACAAACAACAAATACAAGGACGCTTAACAGAAGAAAAATTATTGCTCTCAACTACTAAAAATAGTTATGAATTAAATCTTCAATTAGAACAAGGTGCAAAAGGTACATTATCCCTTCTGACAGATCAACAAATAAATTCAGCTTTAACGCTTTCTTTTAACACCGTAAATGGTACAATTACTATAAATCGTGAAAATTATGGTGTGGATTTTGAGAGAGAATCTGAAAATCAACGTAGCTTTTCTATCCCTCAAGATACTCTTTCTTTGCAGGTTTTTGTTGATCGTTCAGTTATTGAAATATTCATAAATGACGGACAAAAAGTTGTTACTGCACGTGTGTTTCCTAATAACGACCAAACAGGAATTATATTAGAAGGAGAAAACAGTCTATTTTCCGGAAATATTTGGACTTTACGTTCAATGAGATCAGAGGAATGAATTTATGGCGATTAAATTAACAGATGTAGCTAAAAAAGCAGGTGTTTCTTCAACAACAGTATCCCGTGTAATCAATAATTATGGATCACTTAGTCAAAAAACAATTGATATAGTGAATGCTGCTATGAAAGAATTAAATTATCAACCTAACTCGCTAGCTCGTTCATTACAAGGGAAAAGTACTCAATTAGTAGGCTTAATTTTTCCAACTGTTTCTCATCCATTTTATGGTGAGCTAGTTGAAAATCTTGAGACAAAATTATTTGAACTTGGTTATAAAACAATTCTTTGTGATAGTGCTAATAATAAAGAAAAAGAGCGAAACTACGTCAACATGCTTTCAGCTAATAAAGTAGATGGGATTATTGCTGGTGCTCATAATTTAGGCATCACAGAGTATGAAAATATTGAACTCCCCATCGTTTCTTTTGACCGGTACTTAGCGGATGGTATCCCTATTGTTGGTAGTGATAACTTTAGAGGTGGGTATCTAGCTACTGAAAATCTATACCTTCATGGAGCAAGAAAAATAGCTATTTTAACAGGAACACAAGAATCAAACTCTCCTACAAACCAACGGTTAAATGGTTATTTAACCTTTTTAGAGGAAAAAGAATTAGAACCTGTTGTTTTTCAATTCCAAACAAAAGCGCGTTCAACAGCTTTAAAAAATCTAGAAATCAAACGAATTCTTGAATTAGAAGATATTGATAGTATTTTTTGTACAGATGATTTAACAGCTATTTTAGTTTATAATCTTTGCCAAGAGCTATCCATTTCTGTACCTGGAACAATAAGACTTATTGGCTATGATGGTACTAAGTTTATTCAAAATTATTTCCCCCATCTTTCAACTATTGCACAGCCAATGATAGATTTTGCAGATTTATTAGTTGATGTTTTACTTCAACGTATAAAGAATCCAGAAAAAAATCTAGAAAACATTTATACTCTTCCCGTAAAGTTAATCCAAGGAAAAACATCTTGATTTGCTTCACTAGTTACTATCTATAAATGTTATAATCAGAATTATTGAATTATATCTTTTTTAGTACGATTATCTAAAAAAGATTACACATCGCGCTGATAAAAAATGCTCATCTTGAATCTGAACCTATTTATAGCTAGTACTAAATAGCTATAAATAGGTTTCTTTTAGTTCTCCATTAATCTTAAGTTTTGAAATCAATTACAAAATAATAGGCACATAAGAGTTAATAATATTTTAGGCTGCTTGCTTTATAGCAGCAGCTGCTTTATCCCTTTCTTTATGATTTTGTCTATTTGGCCACAGTAATTATGATGAGGTATCGGTCTTGATATTAGAATTTTCTTCATAAATAAAGCCTTCTATACTTTGATATTTTTTCTTCCAGTAACTTCTTCATTAAAGTTAGAATCTAATTTTGACGTAAAGTCCAAGTCTATAATTGTGGCAGAATAAATTTACAAACACAGTACTCTTATGGTTTATTACAAAATAAGCCATAAGAGTACTGTTGTGTATTGCTACTATTTTAAAAAAAACTACTCTAATAAATAGCTATATTTTGATTAAAGGACTTATCTTTTCATATTTGAATTAGTACTCAAATTATTTATTAAGTAAAGTATTTAAGGTTATCTTTAGAAAACTCTTCAAATGTACGAGGATTTCTATGCGTTAGTTCATAAAAACGATTAGTAATTTCTTTAGCGGTTCCCATTCTTGTCATAAAATATAATGCCACTGTCACGTTAACATAAGTTTTATCTAAACGTCTTTTTTTAATGTAATAATTTCTGTATTTTAAATAGCCAGGTTTTGTATACGTAATCTTTCTTCCGGTTACTTTGCTTAAAATCTTTGCTACTTCAAAGTAATCTAAAGCCTCAGGACCGGTTATTGTATGTGCTGTATTTTTGTATTTTTCTGGATTATGAAGCAACACTGCTGTTGCAAGTCCTATGTCAGCTGCATCAATAAAGCTTGTTTCACTTCTCCCAGCAGGGATAAACACTTCATTTTTTTCTCTGATTTCAACAGAGTGAACACCAGATAGATTTTGCATGAAAAATCCTGGGCGAACATGAGCATAAGGAATTTCTAGTTTTTCAATATATTTTTCAATTTTATGATGAGGAGGTATTGTATTATTTTCAACACCCATTAACGAAAGAAAGGTCACTAGTTTAATATCATGAGTTTTAAATGCATCAATGATTGGATATAAATCCTCTGGCTTACCAAGGTGAGGAGGTCTCATAAGAAATACTCTATCTACACCCTCCAAAGCTTTGTCAAAGGTAGTCTTGTCTTGAAAATCAAAATAGACAGATTCAACCTTATTTCCAAATAGATCACTTAGTTTCTGAGTATTTGTACCTGCAACTACTACTTGCTCTTTAAGTTTCACTAATTCTCTTGTTACATACTTTCCGACATTACCTGATGCACCCGTCACTAATACCTTCATCATTCTGACTCCTCACTTAATAGTTCATTGGCTTCTTGTAGCAACTGAATAAATAAATCGAATTTTTGATGCCCCATTTTTTCTTCGAGAAAGCTCATGGATCTAAGGTATTCTTTAGATGTAGATTCAAGCAGTTTATGGCCTTTTTCTGTAACTTCTAACGTATAACTTCTTTTATCTATTTTAGAGGGTATTTTAATTAAATAGGTTTTCTTTATCAGTGAATCGACCATATCAGTAACAGAAGGTTTTGCTATTCCGAAGAAATGGCTTATCATAAGCGGTGTAACTTGGGACTCATTTTTTTGAACGTATATTAATGCACCCATCTCACTGGCTCTTATAGGTATAGCCATTTTTTTATTCATTTGTAGACGACAAAACCTTGAAACAACATCCATACTATCCAATATACTTTCTTTCATAAATACACCTCAACATAGTTAGTTTGACTAACTATGTTTTAACGAATAAAAAAACACGTGTCAATTTATGACGAAGAAATTCCAAATAGTAAAGGTTACCAGCATATATTGTGCGTGTGGTTAAGCTGTTACTAAAAAATAAAAATTAACAAAGAAAAACTCTTTTGCTTCAACTTAAATGGACATTATTTTTTGCCATGAAAAAGCGACCTCCAAAATTTAGATTTCACTCTAGCTTTTGGGAGTCGCTACTATCAATATTCTTTTATGTTTTGTCCTAATCAGAATTTTCATCTGATTGCTTTTACTTTTTCTTTGATTATTTCTCTTGTTTTACGAAACACATTTAGTATTTCTTCCTCAGTACCCGTCGCTTTAGCGGGATCTTCCAGTCCCCAATGTTCATGCATCACTCCCGCTGGTATTACTGGGCACTTGTCTCTTGCGTCACCACATAACGTGATAATTAAATCAGCTTTGTTGAAGTAATCGGTATCGATCAGATTGGATGTCTGCGTAGTAATATCTATGCCGTCTTCTGCCATTACTTTGACTGCTCTCGGGTTTAATCCATGTGTTTCAATTCCTGCACTTCTTACTTCAAACTCTTTTGAGTCTAAAAATTTGTGACCATAACCTTCAGCAATTTGACTTCGACATGAGTTACCTGTACATAAGAAATAAATTCTTCTCATAGTTATCCTCCATATTGTTTAGAATACTTGAATACGATTTTAAATAAAAAATATACTAATCAAAATAAGGGGTTGCATAATTAAAATGGCAATCTCTTATTTTTGATCACTATATTTTGGTTGATTATCAGAAATTCATATGAGTAAAACTGTGGGAAAACTTTTATCTGAAATAGTTATTAGATATTTTTATTTTCCAAAGTGTACTTTCTATCTTCTTCAAGCATTACCGTTTTAATATAGTCAAATGTTGCTTGTGGGATATGTCCGTTCGCATTAACTGCTGGTAGCATGATTGGGAAGTGTTTCGGTAATGCCAAATCATCATAACGATTGGTTACATCAAAATTGATTGTCTCTTCTTGACCATTTTTAATTTTTTGCTTTATATCAGGATCCATAAGAACAGCTGAAGCCATAGCGATGATATCCGTATAGTTTAGAGCATCCAAGGCTGCATCGGCACTCAATATGTCACCTGCTGCGATTAGTTTGGTTCTGCCAGCAAGCAATTCATGGATCACTTGGTTGATAATTTCACCTTCATGATCTCCCATTAGGGCTTTCGATTTATACGCTTTTGCCCCCCATAATGAGGAATGAATATAATCAATCCCTAAATCAGCTATCTTATCAATTAGATAGAGAGAATCGTCTAGTGTATATCCTGCTTTATTCCCATGGATCTCTTCCGGGCTGATCCGGTAACCGATAATGAAATCTTTCTTGCCACGCTTCGTTACTAAATCTTTCACTCGTTTTGTAATTTCTATCCCAAAGGCGGCACGGTTTTCACGTTTGCCTCCCCACTTATCATTTCGCTTATTGGATATTTCAGAGAAGAATTGCTGAATTAGGTAGTGGTTTGCACCGTGAATTTCTACACCGTCAAATCCTGCATCTATTGCCCGCCCTGCTGCCTTCACATACTGATCAATTACCTCTTCAACCTGCTCTTCGGTTAATCCGGTAATTGGATAATCTAAAAAGTCAACATCCATTGAACTTGGGCCATACACCACACCGTGCTGTTGGAAGGTGACTTTTGCTTCCCGACCTGGGTGGAAAATTTGGCAAATCGCTTTATTCCCTTTCGATTTCATGCTCGTGGCCAATTGAGTCAAACCATCCAATTGCTCATCGCGGTAAATCCCTAGTGCGTAACCAAATGCATTCCCATATTCAGTTACTGCAGCAGCACCTGAGATTAATAGAGAGGCTGCATTTGCACGTCTTTCAAAGTATTTGATATCTTCTTCTGTTACATCTCCTTCCAGAGAAGAACCATCCACTACCATTGGTGCCATCGCAAAACGTGTGTCTAGCTTTACACCATTATTAAACGTCACTTCTTCAAATAACTTTCCATATTTCGAATTCATAATTATGCTCCTTTACTTTTTATTTTTCACTTCACAACTCTACTTCTATTATAGGTTAACAAGTATGCGCTTTCAATAAAAAGGAACTTTGTTCAACTTAAAACATACCCTATAGGTAGCGACCTCCAAATTTTAGATTTCACTCTAACATTTAGGAGTCGCTACCATGCTTATGCCCCAGCTATTTGCGTTGCAAATAATATTTCAATACTTATTCAATAACTGTTTGAAGATCATTTTTTTAACTTTTCATATTTTCTAAAGATTATTGTATACCATTTCCATATGTGGAATGCCATCTTCCAAATACACCTGCGAAACCTTTACAAATCCTAAACTCGAATAGAATTTCAGCAAATACTCCTGTGCAGATATTCTAATTACTTTTTCATTCAAATTATCCTCAATAAATGTTATTGCACGTGACATCATCTCTTTTGCAAGTCCCTTGCTACGATATTTTTTATTAGCTAATACCCTTCCTATAGATACTTCATTAAATGAAACACCTTTCTCGAGTATCCGTAAATATACCAGAATTTCTCCATCTTCTTCTCCAAATAAATGATAGGCTTTTTTGTCTTTGCCATCACATTCTTCATAAATACACTGCTGTTCTATTACAAATACTTCACTTCTAATTTTTAGAATTTCATACAACTCATCGTTGCTCAATTCGTTAAATGTTTTTATTTTCCACTCCACAGTTTCTCTTCCCCCTTTTTTACCAATAGTTTAACTGACCAATTCCTTTAAAATAATCATCCTGTGTAAAATCCTATTTTTGAAGCAAAGATTCAACTGGTACATTATAGTCGCTCATGTGTTGTTACTGCTATTCTTTCTAGTCTTACTTTTCTTCCATTTTACTATAAATTTCATAAGCAAAGTAACCAAATAATAAGCCAAATGCAGAACCTAAAACGATCATATTTAGTAAAGAACTTGATAAGAACAAACTAAGAATTATGGCCACAATACAACCCATTATCATTCCAAACGGTATTAAACTATCTAATACCATCTGAGCTTCTTTTGATTGCTTCTTCCCCAAGGTCTCTTTTTCATATTTATCTTTCATTCTAAATACTACAAAAACAGCTATACCACACACAATTAAAAGTGGTGCTAAAGTACGTGAAATTTCTAAGACTGAATCCATATTTGGAATCTCCTTCCCTCACTTTAGAACTAACCTAATAAGCAAATAAGCAATCAGAATCTTTTTTAGCTCTTATTTAGAAACGAATTTTTTAGCTATTCGAGATCTTCAATTTTACTTTTTCTCCGAAAATAAATTTTGCCAGGAATAGAAAAATAATAGAACACCTGTCGCCATGCTTAGATTCAGAATGCTCTCTTTAAATGCAAGAGCAAATAAAATATTTAAAATGATAATAATAATACTGCATATAAAAATAATGAAATACAATAATGCATTTTTTTGATATTTTTTTTCACCTGTTTTTTTAATTTCAGTCTCCTGCTTCCTATACCTTTATTATGTACCTATCTATAAATCCTCATTAATTTTCATGCTAACCTAATCTTATATGAAATAGCCTTTCATTATCAATAAAATTAGCGTTATACTAATTTTCTAGATAGGTTCTAGAGAAATTATGAATTATTCAGGTGAAATTAAGTAGTTTCATAATAAAAGAATAAAAAAAAGCTTATAAATCTTCCCCTTTTGATCATGGTTCATTTATAGCATTTGCAATTAATTCGTTCCTTGTTACAGTGATCAATCCCATTAAACTAGCTATCACAACTAAAATAATGAAAATATGAATTATTTATATTTTTTTTATTTACAAAACAAGATTTTAAGGTTATAGTTGACTGGTCAATGATTGACGAGTCAACTATAACTTTAAAAGGAGGTGTAGTTTGAATCTTAGAGAATTTAGTAGCCTTCTTTATCAGATAAAGATTGCGAACCAGGAACTGACATCCAAATTTGAAAAAGTAACTGGGTTTAGTTTGACCAGATATGAATTAATGATGATGCTTAAAGAAACAGGGAAATGTTCTCAAAAGGAAATACAGCATAGGTTAGGTATAGATAGCGCTGCCGTTACGAGACATTTGAAAATTCTAGAAGAAAAAGAATACGTGACTCGAGAAAGAAATAAAGAAAATAATCGAGAATTCTTCGTAGAAATTACCCAAAAAGCCAAAATGGATCTTGAAACCTGTGAGAAAGAACATGATAGACCACAAAATCCCTTATATAATGTGCTTAGTTCTACAGAAGAAAAACAATTGCAACTATTGCTTAAAAAACTAATCAAACAAGAAGAGGTTTAAAAATGACAGTAAATAATAATTTTTCAGATATCGCTTATAATAGAAAATCTATCAGAGTGTACGATGAAAGTGTCAAAATTTCTAATAAAGAAATGCTTGAAATGATCCAGAAATCAACTATTGCACCGTCATCAGTAAATATGCAGCCTTGGCGTTTCGTAGTTGTCGAGAGTCCTGAAGAAAAACAAAAATTGAAACCTTTAATTCGTTTCAACACAAGACAAAATGATACGTCTTCAGCAATGATCCTTATATTTGGGGATATGGAATGTTATGAGTATGGAGAAGAAATTTATAATCAAGCAGTCATTGAAGGTAAAATGTCTCCTCAAGTGAGAGATGAGCAATTAGCTGCAATCATCCCTTATTACAAAAATTTAACTAGAGAAGCAATGAATGATGTCGTGAAAATTGATTCTAGTTTAGCTGCTATGCAATTTATGCTAGTCGCACGTGCTCATGGATATGATACCAATCCTATTGGTGGATTTGAAGCTGATCAATTAGCAGAAGCATTTGGCTTGAATAAAGACCGTTATGTACCTGTCATGATTCTATCCATTGGTAAAGCATTAGAAGAAGGATATAATTCTATTCGACTTGATGCAAAAGAATTCACTACTTTTAAATAAGAGAGGAAGATTATCAAATGAAAGTTATTAATGCCTCATTTTTTATCAAAGAAGATCAACGTGAGAATTTTCTATCAGATACCAAAGAATTAATTTCAGAAACTAGAAAAGAAGAAGGTTGTTTAGCTTACAATCTTTACGAATCACTAGAAGAAAGAAATGCTTTCATTATGGTAGAACTTTGGAAAGATCAAGCTGCAATTAATAATCATAATCAAAGTTCTTTACTACAAAGTTTATTTGGTAAAATAGCTAATTTCAGTACAAAAGCACCAGACTTAAAAATCTCCGAATTAAGTGAATAAATTATGGCTATAAAGATCAGAAAGAATTAAGTCAAAAGTCACTTAATGGATTACTCAAAACCCAAGGAGCATATAATAGATTCATTGGGTTAGGATAGCCTCTACGGTGCATTTTTATCAACAGAATCTCTTGAAGGCACAAGATTGCTATTAGTTTAAAGTATACAAAAATGGATCCTATAGAAAACACTTTTTTAGTGTTCCTTCTATAGGGTCCATTCTAATTTTATGACAATATATTTTTCCTATTATTTTTTATGGAATTCTTACGATTATATACTTTTCCTAAAATAACGGACACTATTAGTTCAAGAATAAAAACTAAAAATACTTTCCAGGTCAAATTTAATTGCAAGTATCCTGCACTACCTATATAAACTGCTAACCCAATGCATCCATTTAACCAGGCATGACTTAAAACGCAGAGCAATAGGTTCTTTGTATATTTGTAGATGGTCGTGAATGTGAAAGATAGGACTATTCCTAAAAATAGATATAATCCAAAAGGTATCGCACTTTGAGGTGACCCTTTTATCAACCATAATGGCAAATGCCACAAACTCCATATGATTCCCACAATTAAGACCGAGGGAACATAATTAACTATCTTCTCTAATTTAGGTTGCAAATATCCACGCCAACCTAATTCCTCAAGTCCACCTCCAATTATGAAAAGTGGCAAATTTAAAAACATATATAGAATGGCTATAGGCTCCTTGATTCCAAATGCCATCCAAACCATCAAAAAACGCCAAATTAGATATACTCCAACTATCAGCAATGCTTGCCTATCTATTTTTTTGCCAAAAATAAACTTAAAAAAAGATTTTCTGCCAAACTCTTTATTGTACTTCCGATACATAATATAAGAGCCAAAGGCAGGTCCTAACCCACCAATTAACATCGGTATCCAAAATAACGGTTCTCCATACCAAAGAGCATCAAAATAGTTATTTCCTACAATAATCATCAACCAAGACAACCAAGTTATAGAAAAAGTATAAATAAGAAAAAGTCCGATTTGTTTTAGCGATTGACTCTCTTCTTTCATGTTTTATCCCCCATAACTCTCGCCAATAAAATCATCTAAATAATCACTATCTCCAAATGAAGTATCCACAAAGAAGTAATTTTTTTCTAAATCTACTCTAATTTACTATTCCTCCAAACTATGTACTTATTAACATGTTGTGTGCTCATTTTACCACTAATTATTAATGTCATATCATAGTGTCCAATCTTAAAGCATTTCATTTTAAGAATACTATTTTTGAGAGATCAGTTATTATAGAAGATACTATAGTCAAAACCCTTAAATTTTGACTATGATGTCCTGATTTAAGTACCTTATGAGGTAAGGGGAAATACTGATTGTTCGATAGTTATATATAGTCAATTTTTATATTTTTATAGATTGTTCTGTTTAACCTTCCGTGGGTATATATAGTTAAAATATACCATTGTTATACTTGTATATATTGGATATCTCATATTCTTTCTCAAAAATAAAATAATATGACTCTAACTTCCATTTCTGATACAATAAGCCAGTCACACTATTTCTCAGAGAAACTATATACCTGTTCGGATCAGGTCGGTTTTTGAAAGATAGTCAGACTCTTGTATGCTAAACCAACCTAATCCGAAACACATTCACAAAAATCAAATGCATGTATAACATGCCGAGGGAGAACAACTTGTTATTTAATGAATTAGAATTGAACCAACACCTATTGCACGCACTGGAAGAGGCCGGTTATACGAAAGCAACGCCTATCCAAGAGGATGCCATTCCGCATCTGATGAACAACAAGGACTTATTGGGTTGTGCCCAGACTGGTACTGGTAAGACAGCTGCCTTTGCCTTACCCATTCTTCAAAATATTATGGAAGAAAAAACAGTTGGAAAAGGTGCCATCAAAGCCTTAATCCTTGCTCCTACCCGTGAACTTGCCATACAAATCGGTGAAAGTTTCCAAATATACGCTAAATACCTTCCATTGAATATCCAAGTAATTTTTGGTGGCGTTTCCCAGAATCCTCAGACAGCCACGCTGAAACGCGGAACGGATATCCTAGTCGCGACGCCAGGCAGACTATTGGACCTTATCAGACAAGGATATGTCAAACTGAACCAGGTTGATTTCTTCGTCTTGGATGAAGCCGATATGATGTTGGATATGGGAATGCTACGTGATGTACGCCATATTATCCGCGAATTGCCTAAGAAACGTCAGAGCATGTTCTTTTCAGCAACGATGCCGAAAGAAATCGAAAAACTTGCAGGAACCATTTTATCAAACCCGGTAAAAGTGGTGGTCAATCCGGTTTCATCAACTGTTGAAGTCATCCAACAGAGCGTTTATCACGTAGCCAAGACCGACAAAACTAACCTACTTATCCATCTTTTGAAGAATAAGCAGGTTGAGCGCTCTCTAGTCTTCTCCAGAACCAAGCATGGCGCCAACAAAATCGTCAAAAAACTTTTGCAAGCGGGTTTCTCCGCCGAAGCGATTCACGGCAACAAGTCCCAGAATGCGCGTCAGCAAGCTTTAGAAAACTTCAAGACCATGAAAACTAGCGTTCTCGTAGCGACAGATATTGCAGCCCGTGGTATCGATGTGCCTGAGCTTTCGCAAGTTATCCAATTTGACTTGCCTGAAGTTCCAGAAACCTACGTTCACCGTATCGGCCGTACAGGACGCGCAGGGCTAAGCGGAAAAGCTATCTCTTTCTGTGATGAAACAGAATCAGACTTGTTGCGCGACATTGAAAAACTTAGTAAGAGGAAAGTTCCAGTCATAAAAGACCATCCTTATCTGTTGAAAGAAGGCACTCAAGCACCAACACAGCAGGCGAGAAAAACAGTTACCACGCGCAATAATGGAACACAATCAAAAAAGAAACAAGGTCGAAGAGGCGGTCAAAAAGCCGCACAAAGACCTCGTGTACAAACGAAAAACACGTAAAATAACCGGTTGACAAAACCACCCTCTTTTACATCGGTAATGACTTAGGTGAAGTAGAGGAAATCATCGATTTACAATCAAAGAACATACAAATAAATACACTTTCACTACTGAATCATTTGTTCAGTAGTGAAAGTGTATTTATTTGAAAAAATTTCTCCTCCAGCCTCTTAATTTGTCTATAAAATCTTAATTTTGGCGATCAAATTTTAACTGAATTAATTGTAGATCTTTTTATTCATCATTCGCATTCATGATATCCGCCACAGTGAATTACCAGCAGGAGATGCGGACAAATAAAAAGAAAGTAAATTTAATAGGTTGGGGAAACGATGCTCGTTGGGAACGTGAATTAGAACAAATGGTTCATGACGAAGGACGAGAAGAAGAAAGAAAAAAAAGAAAAAGACTAGAAAATGGACACTCTAGAATGGACACTAAAAAAAAGTGCTCTCTATAGAGGTCTGTTTTTGTATTCTGATATAAAGAAGAATACGGTGATAGTTGAAGAAACGTTACTTTCTTCAAGTTCATAATTTAAATCACTTGCACTTCGTGTAGGAAGGAGCAGCTAAATGTCAAAAGTAACATTCACACCAGAACAAATTTAAGTGTTAAAAGTAAACCCATACGTTAAAAATGTATCAGAGAAAAGTATTACTTATACTGATGAATTCAAACGCCACTTTATTTCAGAATCATTGGGATTGAAAACGGCTAAGCAACTATTTATTGAAGCTGGATTTGATCCGGAAATGATTGGTGAAAGCAGGATGAAATCATTCGCGAGTAGACCACGGAAAACAGCCTTAACCCTTGAGCAACAAATTGAAAAATTACAAGCCAAAATTCTATTATTAGGAGCAGAAAATGACTTGTTAAAAAAATCAGAATGGAGCGAAAGGAGGCCAGAAAAAAGCGAAAAGACTAGTAACATCTTTTCAAGAATCCATGAAATGAGAACCGAGGGTTCCTATACAGGAACCCTCGTAAATGCCTGTAAAGCGCTGAGTGCTTCTCGTTCAGGTTACTACAACTATCTTAAAGGTTTAGATAGTAGAAATGCACGTGATGAGGAAGATCAAGTTTGGAGAATGCAAATTGAAAAAGTTATAACTACCGTGGTTACAAGAAAGGTTCTCGAAGCATTGTAAAGCACTTCAAAAATATTCTAAATATCATCGTCAATCGTAAGAAGATACAGCGCTTGATGAGAAAATTTAATATCCTCTGTCCTATTCGTAAAGCAAATCCTTATAGAAGAATGGCAAAAGCCACCAAAGAACACAGCACTGTTGGGAACAAGTTAAAGCGTCAGTTTGATCAAGGAATAGCCCATAAAGTTCTATTAACAGATATCACTTATTTACCTGGAACCAAAGGGCTCATGGGTTATTTATCAACCGTAAAAGATGGCGCAACGCTACATGAAAATGCCTTTATCCATTCAGATCAGGGGGGCCATTTCATAGATTAGTGGATTCTTTTTATATATGAAATCAACCAAAATTAGCAATCTATTGTGAAATTTAAAAATTATTATCATCATTGAGCTTCATTTCTATTCTACACATTCTTATGATTAAACCATTTGTAACATATTTTTTACTTTCCTTTTCGTTTAATTTTTTTCATAATTTTATATTTCAAGAACCAAGAAACTGCAAATAAAGTTACCATACCAAGTAGTTGAATTTCGAATGTTGCTTTTAACCATAGTTTAGCCGTTATTAAAATGATAAATAGTAATATACCAATTAAAATTCCCGATTCTTTTTTCATACATGCCCTCCATAGTGGCTGTTATATTTTTTATCAATCTTTTATTTTTTTAGATTTATTGTTTTTATAGAACCAAAATTAATCGACTTTCAATAATATTGACTGATTTAATTACCTCACCCTGCAAGGATATAGTACAAAATAATGTACTAAATTATTCCCATAAAAAATTCAAACATAAACGAGCAAGAAGATCTTTTAAAAAATCTGCAAAAACAAATTTTGTAGAATACTCGCTATCTCTCATGCAGGGCAAGTCCCTAAATACTTAAGACCCTTAACAATGTAGCCCATGCTTTAAAACGTGCACAATTATCAAAAAAATAAACTGAAATTACTTTAGATAAAAAGTTGATGAAATAAACCCTATAATTTGTTTGATATTTCTTATAATCGATTTTAGGATGCTTAAAGGAGCAATGGAAATTAATTGCATACTTCAAAAAAAAGAGGGAACTATGAGTAACCAAGTATTTTTAATAAATGCATATTTCTTAAGGATTAAAAATAATCTAGTTTATTGTACCAATCATAGGCTACATGGAAAAGGATCAAACCCAAACAATTAGGCGGATTTAGCTACAGAACTGAGAGCAAATATTTATGATAAAAAAGAGGCTTGGGTTTTGTTTCAGCCTCTTTTTCCCCTTTTATTCAACTAACCGATCCATCCGACTATTACACTCGTTATTAATACGGAAGTAATCGTTACCGTTGAAAAACCAGCGATAATCATTTTTGGCAAAATTTGTCCTTCAATAGCTGCAATTTCTTCTTCCGTTTCCCCCACACTTTTGGCCGCTTCTTGACTTAAAATCATTGTGCCTGGGAAACCATATAAGGAGGTTAAACCAACTGCCATAGACATTGGTATACTGTAGCCTAACAACTTACCGGCAATCACTGAGAATAGGATATTTCCGCCAACTCCGACTAGGAATGATAAGATGATTGGTACAATCATCTCGAATAAAGCTTGTGGTTCAATGGTTGCCAAAGGACCAAAGATAATAATTAAGATAGCGAGCATCATCAAGCCGTAAGCATCGATTCCAGTTAGAATGTTTGGTCTCAAAATTCCTGTTGCTCGTAAAGTTACCCCAATTAGCAAAGCGACAATAAAAGTATTCAAAATGCCATTGGTGAGATTGTCAACAAAGATAGCAACTAAAACAATTACCCCAACTACAAACAGTGTCCCCGCGGTGGTGTTGAACATAGCGGGTAACTTTCCTTTTTCTTCCACATGGCCTTCTTCTTTTTTATCCACTTTCAAAGTACCTGCTCGATACTCTGCTTGTAAGCGACGCGCTTCTTTTCTCAAAATAATGGATGTGAAAGGGAAACCAAACAATCCTTGTATAGCGGAAATCAAGACAGGTAAAACTGCCGTTGAAAGCAAACCTGCTGCTAAAGCCGCTTCTTGAACAATAATGATTGAAATTGTCCCGCCACTAACTGCCCCGATTGCTGCTATAGCATAATTTCGCGTTTCAAATAACGGACCAACCAACAATAAAGAAAACGTTATTCCCATAACGGCTGAAATGCCAATTACCACTGTCTTCCATTGTTTCTTCAATTCAGCGATACTAATCATCGTTCCAATATGAACAATAATAAAACCAACAACCGTTGTCCCTAAACCAAGCAAAGATGAACTGGTCAAAATGTCTTTTGGCATGATGTTCGTCTTAAAGCCGATTAGAAAAACAAGAGAAGCTACTAATAATGAGGAAATCAGTGACTTTGTTTTCTTCGATATCAGGTCACTGATCGTCCACACCAACATAATAATAGTGAAAGCTAAAACAGGATTCATTTTTCTCACTCCCCATTTCCATTTATACTTACCCTATTGGTAAATAAGTAAAACCTAAGCTATAAACTTCTGAGACATGATACGCAATCATAAAGGCACTTATGTTTACTTCGTCTACCACCTTTGAAGCCAATCAATCCTATAGACCTCTTAGCAAAAATCCCAGTCCCACTTACTCCTCTAGTTGCAACATGATGTGGTCCTAAAAACATATTTATATTAATACCGATTAGAATAACTGCCAAGGCAACAATTGAGATTTGTATGATTACTTTCTTTAATTTCTTCGCCTCTTTTCTTTAAAAAGTAATCTCAGCGGACATGGATCACTAATTGGTAAGCTAACTCAACCGCTTTTATTAATTCAGTAATCGGCAAGTATTCATTCGTTGTATGAATTTTTTCATAGCCAATCGACAAATTTAAGGCTTCCTTACCATTAGCATTAAAAACGTTAGCATCACTACCACCGCCACTGATTTCATAAGTAACAGAACGTCCCATTTGAGAGATAACTTGTGCTACCTGTTTGACTAAGTCATTCTCTTCTTCAAAGTGATAACCAACAGATTTCGTATCGGTTTTAAAACTCACATCCCCACCTAATTCATGGGTAACCGTTTTAAATTGCGTTATCATATGGTTGATTTGTTCTTCACATTTCATTTGAGAAACTGAACGTGCCTCTGCAGTAACATTTACTTTATCTGCGACAATATTACTAGCCACACCACCATTGATTGTTCCAATATTGGCGGTTGTCTCTACATCTAATCGTCCTAATTTCATATTTGAGATGGCCTTGGCCGCAATTTCAATCGCTGAAACGCCTTTTTCTGGCTCTAATCCAGCATGTGCAGTAACCCCGGCAATATCTACTTCTAATCCCATCAAAGTAGGGCTACTCATTACAATACTACCTACAGGGCCTCCGCTGTCTAGCACAAATCCTTGCGTAGCTACCATCTTAGTCATATCAAAGCCCTTAGCCCCAATCAACCCAATCTCTTCACCAGGGGTTAAAATAAACTCAATTGTCCCATGAGGAATGTTCCCTTCCTGAAGCTCTTCAATCAGTTCCAGCATAACCGCGATTCCGGCTTTATTATCGGCAGCTAAAATAGTTGTGCCATCAGAATAGATAACTCCCTCACGTATTTGTGGATTGATACCTTTACCGGGAGCTACTGTATCTACATGAGCTGAAAAGAACAACGAAGGTCTGTCTTCCTCACCTTTTAATGTGCATAAAAGATTGTTTGCTCCCAACCCTGTTTGTTCCATAGTGTTATCTTCATAGACATTCAATCCAAAATCTTCAAATTTCGTTTTAAGAAATGTTTGAAACTTCCCTTCATCTTTAGCTTCAGAATCAATTTTAACTAACTCAACAAAGGTCTCAACAACTCGTTCATTCATCATCATTTTTCCCTCCTGATCTTTAGATATTTTAATAAAAACCTACTTATTGTAAACGTGATTTAGCCGTTTATTTATGATCATTTAGATAATGAGTTAGTGTGGGGCGTAGAATTTGATTTCAAGATATAATTGAACTTTGTTTATACTTTACATTATGATAGATATCACCTGTTTTCACCATTATTCTACCTCGCTATATACACTGTGAATTCCAATCCAATCAATTGACTTTTTTTAGTTGTAATTATAAGCTCGCTGTATCAAAAGACAGGAGGAATACACATGAGAAAAGAACGCTTGAAATTTTTGGCTCAAGGAATTCTTTTGTATATTTTAGGACTATTGTTCATGTCAAATCCTATCCGCCAAGGTTCTTTATTTCTAATGATTATCGGAACTGCACTCACTCTTATCGGAATTGTCATTATCATTGATGGGATAATTTTAACGCAAGGCCTTAAATACAAATTGTTTCGTATAGTAGAAGGGATTTTATTTAGTGGTTTTGGTGTAGTCTTTTTTTTAAGAAATCCTGCAAGAGGAGCAGCTTTAATGATCTACTTTGTTGTTATCATGATGATTGTTTTAGCCGTCGTAAACACGATTGCTATTTTAAAATCAAATCATAATGTAAAGTGGCTGGCAATTTTTTTTAATGTTTTAGTGATTTGGTTTGGATTCCAATCCTTACTTGACCCGCAATTAGCAGTAGCCATTTTCTATTGGACGGTTTCCTTCCAATTAATTTTTACTGGTATAAATCATATTGTTATGTACTTTATCATACCTGATTTGTCCGATGTATAATTTCTTTAACACTCAGGTTCCAGTAGTCTTTAAAATGTCCATCATATAGGGTCTATTTCAATTACAGGGAGTATCTTTTATAGGTATCTTTTTTAAAAGACCTTGAAACAAGAGCCAGATTAAAATTTTTTTGATCTCTGATTTTTTATTTTTATTTATGTAATTACTTTTCCGGGAAATTATATAAAGGTACTTTAGATCTTATCAGTTATTCAAAAATTAATACATGAAATTGCATAGATTCATGTATTGAGAACCTTATTAGTTTAAGGTTCTTTTTTTCTTTTAAAAGGGTATAATTTTCTTATTAAAACATAAGAAATTGATTGGAAATTATATCGAGGAGGAATTTTTTGGGAAAACAATTAAAGACTATTAAAATAAGTTTTTTAGTTATCCAAATTTGTATGATCGGATACTTTTTAATCAGACTTACTGATTATAATAATCTAACAGGAGTAGCCTGGCTGCTCACGAATCTTGTTGGCTTGTTCATCGTAGCTTTTTAAATATCAAACATTCCAATGGATAAAAAAGTAGATTAGTTTTCTTGGGAATATTTTTCTTAGCTACTATCTCGATTGTTCTACTATTATTATTTGTAATAATAGCCACTATTACTAGTAGTATATAGTGAAATTAAGAATATATGAAACTACATAAAGTAATGTATCGAGATCCTTATTACTTTAAGGTTATTTTTTTTAATTTAGTAACTACTAGATTAAAAAAAAACAAAAAGAATAAGTAGTAGATTGATTCCTAAAAGAAGAAGTTCAATTAAATCTTCAGAATCCATCTCATAAATGATTTTTAAAAGAGTTGTATTTGATTTTTTCGGCGGAGTTTTATTGAGTAATTCGTCTATATAAAGCACAAAAACGTTTGTTTATGACGTGATCAATACCTCTTATTCATGATAGATCATAACGGAAAATAGAGCTAAAGGTGTTACTATATAAGTAGTAACACCTACAATCGAAAATAAAAAAACGATAATTAATGTTACTTAATTGCTTATAAATCAACAATGCTTGTCAGGCAATCAAAAAATAGTTAGTAGTGCTTGTGAGACAATCTTTAATTTTAATGCGTTATACGATATAAAGAGGTGGACAGGGGAAATGGGACATAATGAAATTTAATGGTCAAATAAAAAAAATTCGAACAAATAATCATTTAACACAAGAACAATTAGCTCAAAAATTAAATGTTTCTAGACAAACTATATCGAGTTGGGAAAATAGTAGAAATCTTCCTGATTTAGAAATGGTTGTTACGATTGCAAAACTATTTAATATTTCCCTTGATCAACTTATTTTAGGAGACGATACAATGACAAACAAGTTAGTAAAAGATGGAAATGAAACAAAAAAAGCTCGACTTAATATAATAAGCATTTTATTAATGCTTATTGGAGGCATTTTATTTGTGATAAGTGGGTTCGGAAAATCAGAAATAGATAGTAACGGTTTTTTACATGAACCTTTATTTTTTCTTATCCCCTTAGGTTATTTATTTATATTTATTGGACTAGTACTGTTTCTTGTTAGTTTTATTAAGAAACAAATGAATAAGTTTAAAGACAGATAGCTACGATACTCCGGATAAGACAAACAGTTATTATAATACATGAAATTGGATAAAAACATGTATGGAGGACCCTTTTTTGCTAAGAGTTTTTTTCTCATCATTTTAGACAAAAAAAGATAGCAACATACTTTTTTAAAGTATGTTGCTATCTTTCGTAGTGCGTCCAAGCCGACCAAATAATGACTTCTTTTGCGTCATTATCAACCGAGTAAACCAACCGATGCTGGATATTTAATCGACGTGAATACTTATCTTTTAAATTTCCGACTAACTTCTCATAAGGCGGTGGATTTTGAAACGGATTTTCTTTTAAAATTTCCATTATATCTTTAAACTTTTGATCTAAATGAGCCGATTTTAAATTTCCAAGGTCTTTCATCGTTGATTTTGCTAACTTTATAGAGTATCACAATCGATATTCTCCAGTGCAACAAATTCATTTTCTTTTTCACGCTGTTGGATTACATCCGCTACGCCAGAAGATTGAAGGTATAAGGTTTCTTGAATCGTGTCCCAGTCTTTTTTACTGACCATAACCGCTGCACTTTCTTCATTTTTACCAGAGATATAGACGGGTTCGTTGGTTTTGTTGACGTCTTTCAGTAGTTGGTAAAAGACTTTTCTAGCTTGGCTAGGGTTTACGATCAACATAAGTTATTCCTCCTTTTGGTTTCTTTTATTATAACGTACTCAAACGAGTACGTCGATTTGTTATGAATATACAAGATTGCTTAAATGCATGTATCAGGAGTATTGTATTTACTGCTTTTCATGAGTACCTAAGTTTGTCATAGAGCAAATAATTCTAATAAAAGAAACGATAAGGAATATAAGTGCCTTCATAGTCATGTTAATTAGTATATTTAATGATATAATTTAGTCAAAAATTGTTGGACAATAGTTAGATCCTAACAACTTGAGAGAGGTACTAAATGAAAAAGAATAAAAAATTACTTTTAACAAAATTTTTTTATAGTTTATTTTTATTGGCGACTATGATATCGTTTTTTATTGTTTATAAAAACATAGACAATACTATTTCTTTTAAATTTTTAATGGGGTATATATTTTTTACATTCTTCATGCTAATATATGTTCCTTTGATAGCCATTGTAAATGCAAGGACGCTTAAATGGGTTTATATAAGAAAAAAAATATTTAAATTTATTACCATCTTTATTTTGTTGAGTACTTTGAATTATTTTTTTGGTTACATACTTAGACCCTCTAAAATAGATTTATTAAAAATTTTTTCTAATAGCTTGGGTATATCTTTTGGTATAGCTTTTACTGATGTAATATTTTTCAAAGAAAAAATTGAGTACAATAGATAAAAAAATATAATAATAGAAGTGTAACTCATAATATATTTTTTTATGCAGATGCATGTAATTACATACATTCGTTTATCTAGAACCTTGATTCTACAAGGTTCTTTTTTCATCTTAAAAGTAATATGAGTAGACATTTTTATTGGTAATATATAATAAGCTTTTTCTCTGTTAAGTAATAAAGTGCTTCTAATAAACACTTAAATAAAATAAATTGAAGAATAATAGCCTGACAAATTTTTATTCCTCAATTTATTTTATTTATATATTTCCATTCTTTTAGTATCTTTCTTTAAAGTATCTGTAGCAAAAAAATTACGCTTGATAAGAGTACTAACTATATGTAGGCATGTAATTATAAATTTTAAAAAAATAATAAATTAATTTCCAAACGGTCAAGATCGGTCCATTTGTAGTTTTGACAGTGAACTACATCTTTAAGAAAAAACCCCTTAACCAATTTTTGGTCAGGAGGTTTTATGAATTATTCGTAATCTGCTGTTACGGTTGTTTCTTTCCATTCTTCAATAGTATCCAAAAGAGAGGTATATTTGTGAGTCGCCACTTGATAAGCCGCTTGCCCTAATAAAAGTCGAAGTGGCGGATTTGGTGATTCAACAATCGCGATGATCGCTTCCGCTGCTTTTGCAGGGTTTCCAGGTTCATTACCACTGCCTTTTTCAGTTCCTTGAATCATCATACCTATAGTGTCTGCATAGATTTTGGATTCTGTTTTTACCGAAGACCGTCCTGCCCAATCGGTCCGGAATGAACTTGGTTCAATCAACGAAACCTTAATGTTAAAAGATGCTAGCTCTTGACCTAAGCTTTCTGAAATTCCTTCTACGGCATATTTCGTTGCGTGATAGTATCCCAATGAAGGGAAGGAAGCTAGACCACCAATAGATGAAAAGTTAATAATATGGCCTGATTTTTGATTTCTCATTGTTGGAAGAACGGCATTTGTCATATTCATTAAGCCCCAGAAGTTAATTTCAAACATGTTGCGAGTCTCTTCTTCTAAACTCTCCTCAACGGAACTAAAATAACCAATTCCAGCATTATTTATTAATACATCTATTTGACCAAAGGCGTCTATACTTTTCTGAACAGCTTCATTCACTTGCTTTTTATCGGTCACATCGAGAGGTAATACTAAGACGTTCTTTTCATTCAATTTCTTTAGATCTGTCAGTGTTTCTGGTTTTCTAGCGGTTACAATTACCTTATAACCTGCGTTTATCGCATGGATTGCAATTTCTCTACCGAAACCTGTCGAACAACCTGTAATTAACCAAACTTTATTGTTTTGTCTCAACTTACTCACTCCTTCAATTTGTCTACAAATAGCATAACACTTGAAGTTAACTTTAAGTCAATAGTAAGTTTTAAATAAGAAAAACTTTATCGTTATTCCCACGTACTATAACGTCGTATACAGCCATTTTTCTATTTATCTTTTCAAGATGTATAAGTGTTTGATTCATCTTTTGTTCAACCGTTTTTTTATGTTCCATAAGAAAATCTTTTCTTTTATCCAGTGTCGAATCCCCTTGCTTCAACAATTCGACATACCGCTTGATTTCTTCTATGGACATACCGGTTTCTTTTAAAGCAATGACTAACTGTAGCCACTGCAATTCTTTGTCGGAGTAACGTCTTTGCCCACTATCGTTTCTTTGAATTTGGGGAAGAATCCCTTCCTTCTCATAAAATCGTAAAGTTGAAGCAGGAAGTCCATACTTATTTTCTATTTCTTTGATTGTATACATAATAAAATCTCCTTTTTATTAAAGTCAACTTTAACTATAATACTCGAATCAAAAATAAAGTTCAACAAATTCAGCTATTGGTGAATTCAACTAGGCCAATTTTATCTATATCAACTGCTGATTATGGAAAGCCATTTTCAGGCTTGTATCAAGATAAAGTTTCCACAGAATACTTAATACATGAAATTGGATAGATCAGTGTATCTGAAACCTTATTTAATAAAGATTTCAGGTAACTGTAAGAACTTAATAAAACAGACTATAAGTTATATAATTTATTCATACACCATAACCCAATACTTTTCATTCGGATTACCTTCTTCGATAACTTTTTTCCAACCATTATTTTCATAGAATTCCATAGCCTTTTTATTTTCAGATACACATTTCAACTCTATTGGTTTATTCATTTTATTTATAGAGGCATTAATCAATTGGATGCCAATACCTTTACCTGAAAAGTCAGGATGAACAAATAAGTTATGTATAAAATTATCTGGTAAATGTAACGAAGCAAATCCAAGAATTTCAGAATTTTCTTCTGCTAAAATTATAAATTCTCCTACGGTGTGTTTATCAAAATCTTCTAAAGTCATTTCTTCTATATCTGCCCAATGAAAGTTTTTACGTCGGGATTCTAAGTGTATACGTCTTAAAGCAGGGTAATCTAAATCATTTGCTACTCTAATCTCCATATTTCACTCTCCTATTCTTTTATAAAGATACTATTAACACAGAGTGTCCTGAAAGCTATTTTTCTATCCTCTTTCATCTAGGGCTTATGAAGAAGGAAACGCATTGTTACTTAAGGGTAAAAAAACTTTAATGTTCTTAATGCGCTACTCCGAAATTAGATTTATTTTTTAATCTCAGAGTGCTGCGCTATAATTTCTATCGTTCCTCTTTTGAGATGGTATTTTTATAATGATAATGAGCTTTGATTGCAAAAACAACATACAGGACAATCAAAGCAGGGGGAATTGACCATGCAATCCCTCTTCCTAAAGCAAAAGGTGTTTCAAATAAGAAAGATCTCCAAAAAGAACTTCCTGTCATTTCCCATAGGCCAGGCGTCAGATAGTATGACCGTGGATTGAGAAATGCTTTGAAATCAATAATGTTCGTTTGAAAAAATACGATGGCTATCGGTACATATATTACAGCTAAAGACAGCCAGCCATTAGCCATTCTTTTATAGCGCTCCGCTTTGGAGAGCTGATCAGAAAAGATATCTCCATCTGCATGAGCATCTTTTTTCATAAAATACTGCTTCCCAGAATTTTTATTTCCTACAAGATGCTGCCAACCACTATCTTCAAATAATAAAATATAGTCTTCTAAATCCTTTTTCGATTTAAATGTTCGATAGTCTATCTTTATCAGTTTTTCTTTACTATCAACTTGATCAAATTCATATTTAAAATTTTTCCCTGATATTACTAGTCCTTGTTGAGCCATCTCATTTAACCATTTTTCTTCTTTATCTAAATTAAAAAAGAACTTAAATTTTTCCATACTTATACCCCTTCCTCAGTCAAATGTTCTTCAGTAATAGCTACTATGTGCTTCATTCTTTCACAATCAAGAAAGAGAATGTTTTTTCCTTCTTGTGTAATAATATAAACTTTACGCCTCTTATCTTCATTCTCAACCGGCTTAATAAACTTCAATTTTAATAAGTTTTCGATAGCTCCATACAATGTCCCAGCAGCCATTCTCACCTCACCATTACTCAAGTCTTCAACTTTTTGTATAATGAGATAACCATGTGCTGGTTCAAATAAAGATAAAAGAATATAATAAACAGTTTCTGTCAGCGGTAAATGTTTGTTTCTTTTCATTTAGTTCATTCCCTTCTTAAAATAAAATACGAAAAATAAACAGTTTAACTATATACTCGCATTGTATACAGTCGAACTGTTTATGTCAATTGTTTAATTAAAGATAAAAATAACTAGTTGCTAATTATTTAAAACGACACATGAAATGGTATAAAGTTATGTATCGAGATCCTTATTAAAATAAGGTTCCTTTTTTTATTACTTATAGTGATACTTAAAAAAGCAATAGCATTTTCCATAGTATCTTGTTGTCTGGCTTGAATTAGAAATTACGTTTCTAGACACTCTTTTATTTCTTCAACAACTACTAAACTAGAGCGTTTATGGTACTTATATAAAAAATAAAACAAGAGCATTTCTACTCTTGCTTATGAATAATATAGGAAGATTGCGAATTAATTTACTTCTTACTATGCTTATACTATTCGCCTGCTCTTTTTGTCGTATATCTCAACGGTTACAAATGAAACAAGAACAATCATAGCATTTGCGGCAATGGTTCCCGTCCAAGTCATAGTCATGGTGCCAAAAAGGGGGGATGCCGCATTAAACATGGTGTGAAATAATACGCACATAAACACACGGCCTTTGCCTGATATTTTATAGATTGCCCCGTTAAAAAACCGAAACGCCATGAGTTGAACTGCAAACATCCAAAAGTTAATGAGTCCCTCTCCGTGACTCGTACCTGGAATGAAGAAGAGAGGAATATGCCATAAAATCCAAAGAATTCCAACGAAAACAGAAGACAAAACAAAGCCATATTTTTTGTCAAGCTCAGGCTGTAGTATGTACATCCATCCAGCTTCCTCCAAGCCACCGATAATAAGACCACCAGGCAGGGAAAGAAAAAACGTATAAAATGGAAGCACCATTTCCGTGTGGCCTGAAACTGCAATATGTATCAAAAAATACAGTGCAAGCCCTGCAACAACGAAAAAATAGAGGCATATGTTATTTTTGGCGTAAAAAACAGTTTTCAACCATTCCTTAAAATCTGCTATTTTGTTATTTTTCTTCAGAACGATATATGAAGCAATAGCGGGCGACAAAATATAGATTGCAAAAGGAATATTCATCCCGAATTGCTGTACCGAGTAAACCCAATTGTGAACCGAATATCCAAATTGCCCAAGAGCAATTAAAGCACCTGACACAAGATAGGCTATGCAAAATGTCAGCATCGTAAATTGTACTATGATTTTTTTGTCTGTCACGATTTCTTCACCTCACGTTTTCAATACACCTTAAATTTTGATGGATGGACGCTTTGACTTTTATCACTTAATATTTGCTTTCTGCCAATTCAAAGTTGCATTCCGCAAAATATAAATTTTCTACGTTCGTATTATTTTAAGATTCCGTAATAATTTACAAGTGAATTATATCATTATGTACTATAGATTGCCTTTTTTAGAGTGGGTTTTGTCGGAAATGTTTGCGAAACCCCTATTGACACAAACTGAAAAGTAATGAAAAAATTAGTAATACTAATACAATCCATGAAATTAAATAGATTAGTGTATCTGGAACCTTGTTAAATCAAAGTTATTTTAGACGATATTCTAATTTAAAAAATACCATAATATAATAAAAATCCTTGAATCGATACAAATAAAACAAATAAAAATGCAGCTATATTAAACCAGCCATTTACTCTTTCGTTTTTTTGGAATGATTCTACCCCTCTTAATAATGCAGATAAACTCAGAAACAACATCATAACGTATATTATTTCATTAATATTATTTGTAGCGAATCCATAAACCGCGATTATAATAATAAGTGCTGATAAAATATAATTTAGTTTTTTTAACATAAAACGACCTTCTTTCTTTGCTACTGTGCCCCTCATAATAGCTTAACAAACATAGTTATATAAAAGAATAGCTTATTAAGTAAACAAGAAAATCTTGATTCTATCTAATACATGAAATTGCATAAAGTCCTGTACCAAGAACCTTGAAATATCAAGGTTCTTTTTTCGTTAATCAGAGTTAATTTTTAAGTGTTTTGTGCTATTTATAGAGTAAATAAATTGCAACTCCTTCTCTTTTGTATTACAATGTACATACAAAAGAGAAGGAGTTGATTCTAATGACTGTAGTATCCTTAAGAATTGATACCCAAGAAGATCAATTAATCAAAGAATATGCTAAAGCTAATAATATCTCGGTTTCAGCTTTATTTAGAAATGCTGTTTTAGAAAAAATTGAAGATGAAATTGATTTGGGCTTATATAACCAGGCGATGTCTGAACACAAAGAAAATCCAAAAAGTATTTCTTTTGAAGATATGCTGAAGGAGCTAGCGGATTAAATGAATTCAGGTTATCAAGTAGCGTTTGAAAAAGGAGCTCAAAAAGCTTTAAAAAAAATGGATAAACACCAATCTCTTTTAATTATGGGTTGGATCCAAAAGAATCTAGTGAATTGTACAGATCCTAGGAAGCAGGGTAAAGGATTGACCGCTAATCATTCAGGAGAATGGCGTTACAGAATTGGAGACTATCGCTTAATCGCCGATATTAATGACGAGACAGTCACTATTTTAATGTTAGAGATTGGACATAGGAAAGATAGTTACAAATAAATCATTAAAATTGAGTACAGCATGTTAAGCAAGAAAATTCTACCGCTTAAAAAGTGGTAGAATTTTTTTGCTATTTATATTGAATACGTAATGCAACAATTGCATTTTCAATAATGTCTTGTTGCGTTGCGTTAATTAGAAATTGCGTTTCTAGACACTATTTTATTTCTTCAACAAGTACTAAAATAGTGTTATTGATTGGCACGTGAATGTTTTCTGATGATATGATATTCACCTTCTACTCGTTATAGTTAATAACGAGTAGAAAGTGAAAAGTGTTACCTAAGAATAAAAATTACACTTACAATTTCCCCTTTAATACATGAAATTGCTTAAATTAGTGTATTTAGAATCTTATTAAATCAAGATTCTTTTTTTACTCTAGGAGCACTTGCTAAAACCAATCCGCCTTCTAATTCTTGATTGCTCATTACTACGATATACGATTCTAAAGGGTGTATTCCTCTTTTTACTGATTCTACTGAAGCAAAAAAAGAATTAACGTCAATACAAAGAATATCTCTTTTTGGTTGGTGTGAGTAGTCCATTTTTATCATCTTTCATACACCCTCTTTAGAATATTTTATACGCTAAACCATTTCTCAAAATTAATTTTTTTTACATTACGAATTAAGTCTAATTCACAAAAAATTACACCTGCATTTATAGATTGAATATAAATATTATTTTCATAATATCCGTTATACAAAGTGACTACTCTCCCAACCGTGATTTTATAAGGTTGGGCGTTCTTCTTACTTAGTGAAATCTATTTTTGGATAATGGGGCAGGTTGTTATGTTTAATATTACTGGTAATTTTAAAATACAGTTACCGAGCCATATCTCCAATAACAAAGGCTACAAAAGTATAATCATAAAGTAAGGTTTGTCCATCTTTAGCCACCTCAATTGCACCTATTTATTTTATTTATCTTGATACTGTCGTTTCCCCCAGTATATCGGCTATTTTTTAATTGTTTTCGTCGTAACCTTCCGAAACAGAGGCAACTTCCTATCCCCTACTCGTTCATAGTCTCAACCAAGAAAAAATCCCAACCATTTATGTGGTTGGGATTTTAGTATACTATGCAATTGAAACATCAGAGGTATTAATTTTCCCATTCGCTATAGCCATTTAAAATAATTATATATATTACATACATGCAGGGAATAAATATAGCAAATAGGATTATCTTTATAATCCAACTTACTGTCGAAAATATAGCCCCAATAAGTATATACAGCATAAAAAAAACAAATACGGACATTATTAACAATAGAATAATTAAAATAAAATTTTTAATTATTCTATTGTTAATCTTTAAAACAGCTGATAATATTTCTTCAAAAAAAATTAAAATAAATTCCATTTAAAAGCTCCTTTTAAAAGTCTATCCATTATTTATATTTTTATCATTCTTGTCAATTAATTTAGCAATTGTTAATCCTGGATTAGCGATTGCTACTGCTGATTTAGAAAGTCCTTTTGCTAATACTTGATATCGTTTTATCTGGAATGAGGCACTAACTCTACTTCCGATTTGAGAAACGAGTACAGACCAACCATATTTTCTTATAAACCAACTAATTGCCCCACCTGTAACAAATGAAATGGCAACATTTAAAATTGTTCCTAATACTTTAACAGATACAATTTTTCTAGCAGCAATAACCTCTTCACCAGAAATACCATCATAAAAACGATCAAAAACAGTTTCATGATTGCTATCAATTTATTCAATGATATTTTCAGTGGTTTCTTCTAAATCACCATAAGATTCTGTAGTAGGAGATAAAATGGGTTTTTGGTATTTTCTAATACTCTTTGCAGGTATCGCTCTTGTTGTAGTAGGTATGTTAAATAAAGATGTTTCACGTTCAGTTAAAATTGTAAGCATGTTGTTTATTATTGGGGTGTTATTTATTATCATTTCGTTAAGCATGCTATTGTTGCCAGGTAGCTCAGAAATAGTTGCTCAATTATTACAACTAAATTAATAAAACAATACATGAAATTACATAAAGTCATGTATATAGATCCTTATTAAATTAAGGATCTACGTATTGACTGTTTTAGCTAATAAACCTAAATATATTAAACGATTTTTTATAATAGACAGCTAAAAAATATCCGATTGATACCTTGTAAGTCTCTATTCTGGTTAGAATCTAAATAGACACTTACGTAGAAATTCAATTAACGTGGTAATGATAAGCCTATAACGTCAATTGAATCAAAACTATGCATAAGTTTTAATTCTTTATTGGCTATATCGTACTCATAAAAGTCACAAGGTGATTGCAAATTTACATTCAATTTTACTAAAACAAAATAATCATCAAGAACTTTAAAAATCTGAAATTCCAAAATATCATGTTCTATTTGTTCTGCGGATTGAAAAATCCCTGTAATTATTTCATCATTATCTATAATATTTTCCGAAGAATCTGTAAGTACAATTTTGTTTATTTTATTAAGAACTTTGTTGCTAGAAATGTAAGATGTAAAGCTATCTGAATCTGCGGTATATAGCTCAAAATCCTCACTTTTAAAAGCATCTGTTTCTTTGCTACTGCCATGTGAATAAATAGAGACATACTCTATTTCTCCAGATGTTTCATTTTTTGTTATTAAATTAATTAACAACTCTTTAGATGATATGTATAAACTTGATACAATGATAACGATAACTACTAAAAATAAAATTAGCTTGAATTTATTTCTCATAATTTCTTATCTCTCCTTACTGGGTTATCTTTTATTATATATTGTTTCTTAAAAAAATATCCATACATGAAATTGTATAAAGTCATGTATCAAGAACCTTGATCAATCAAGGTTCTTTTTTATTTATTTATTCACTTTTAACTAAAAACATAGGTTTAAATCAACTTAAGAACTACTTACTGAAAATCCTCAACTATTTCAGTAACAGTAATTTCTCCACCAATCAATACTTCAGATAAATGACTATCAGTAGGAGAGCTCCAGTATTCTTTTGCTTGATCAATTTTTTCTAAGTCTGGTAGTAAAGAAGCATTACCTTTGAAAGCAGGTCCAGTATTTTCTAATTTAACGATTTGAAGAATGACTCTATTATAAAATTCAAATAGTTCTTTCCATGCTATTAAATCATCTAGGTTATCAGCACCCTACAGACATTCAAACCTTGAAGGAAGCATTGGAAAAGACTCTAATCTAATCATTTCAGTAACGACTTCTCTAATAGCTCTTGAGGTGTGAGACATAGAATTATTCAAAAATGAAAGATCTTCATTATTAAGGTTGGTATCTAAACGTTGTATGATCTGATCCAAGGATTCATTTGATTTATTCTTAAAATTATTGTCTAAAAAGAAGGAATATAATCTGTTTTTATTCCTTTTATCAAAAATAATTTTTTGACCAATATACATTGGTTTTCTGGTAACTAGATAATAGTAATGCAAATATGTACACCTCTACTTTCTTAATTTTAACAATCAGTTGATATAAGAAATATATCATAATTACTAAAAATAATATGGGTATTTTCTTTAGCGGAGATACATAAATAATGTAGCAAAAGATTAATTACTTTTATTTAGTATTTAATCTTTTTTTATTTAAATATTTATAACGAATGTGTTTTTTTAATTTTAATTTTAGTGTATGTAAACCACTGGTTGCTAATTGTAAACGAATAGGTGCATTACTTTGTAGGTTGAATTAGGGATAATAAGAGTACTAACTTAAGGAGGGAAGTATTAAAATTAGTCTTTTAAATATTATTTATCGGAGGAAGAAAATGAAAAAAATCGCGATTTTTTTAGTTGCATTAGTTACAATGGTACTTGTCCCACTACAAGCTTCAGCTACGGTTGAAACAGCAGATACAATCACTAAGTTTACTGAATTAACTGAAAAACTTGAATCTAAAAGAGATCGAGATGGTTTTGTTAGCGAAGATGATGTAGATTTATTATTACTTTCTGAAGAACTAAGTAAATTAGAAGTAACTTCTAGTTCTTATGGAGATCCCGTAACTATACAAGATGATAGTACATCAGAGAATATTATAGTACCGTTTGGTTATGGTACTAAACATGATTTAGGAAAAGGATGGAAAGCTCGAGTAGATAAACCTAGTGCAGGTGATGCAAAGCCACATATTCATGTATATAATGGTAAAGTAGATGGAGTAGAAAATGTAGATGGGACTAAATCTCATGGAAAAACGTTAGGTAGCTCTGGAATACCTAAAGGTATTCAAAATAAAGCAAAAGGATTGGCAGACTATAAAAAAGCACAAAAAGATTTGACTAATATAAAGAAAGCAAAACAGCAAATGAAATCTAAAGGATTAAACTTGCGTAAAAACTCAGATATTATTATAGCGATTGGAATATTTGTAAGTGTAGTTGGTTTTCTGATATTTGCGTCAGGTGCTGTAGCAACATGGGGAGCATTTTTATTATTAATTTAAAATAGGAGAGAATTCAATGAACTACTTTACAGAAGAAAAACATGATCTTGAAGGATATATGGATAATTTAAGGACTTTAAATAAAGTATTAGATATAGATACTCTTAATTTTTTATTAAACACCTCTTTTCATGATAGTCGTGTAAGCGAAATTACATTGGTAAATAATTATAATCCAGAAGTACCAGATGAGTCTCAAGAAAGTATAGTATCTATTTCATCTACAGCAAAGCATTGGGATAATAATATATATCAATTATTATGGTCAGATGTGACGATATATTCTATTGATTTTGATATTTCAAGAAACAAATTATTTGAAAGTCAAAAAATTTTGTTTAACAGTGGTTTAGATGAGTGGTCACATGATGAACTTACGTTGCTAGATAATGGTCGTTTAAGACATGAAGTTTATTTATTCTCACAAACAACAATTATTATTGAGTGCGGTAATTTTAATATCAAACGTATGGATTTATCTTAAATATAGATTCATGTATGGAAAATCCTATTAAAGTGTATCTAACACCATAATACCAATTGGGCAATTATGGTGTTGGATACATTAATTTGGATAAAAAAGGATATCGAGAATCCTATCTCTATAGGGTTCTTTTTTTATATCGCCCTCCAACACATGATTTTGTGACATGAAAAATAAAATCATGTATTGATTTCATGAGAAATTAGGGCTTTTAAACAAGCTGTAACTCCTACTCATTACTCACGCAACAAGAAATCAACGACTTTTCATTCTATTTAAAAAAGAAAAGAAAAATGCGAATTGGGATATTTTTCTGTTTTTGATCGGGATTTACAGCGGTTTACGCATGTCAGACATCGTTAATTTAAAGAAAAAAAACTAATTCCCTCAAAATTCAATTCCGACTAAATAAAATATAGGCGTGGTTAAGTATGAACTCCATCCATCTACTAAGGGTAGAATGGTAAATATAGCTTCTATTATCACAAAAATAATTTAGTTATATTTTTAGCAGTCTATTTTAAATAAGTATGAACACTCATTTATAACGTTGTCAACTTCTTAAAAAAGGTTATGCACTAATCTCAGCAATTAAGTTAGTTTTTCAAAAAGCAGACCACATTAGAGGTCTGCTTTTTGATATATTGGGTCTATAATTTTTAGTGTTGATAAATTTAATCTAATTCCATTACTTAGCCAAAATTTCTGGCGGAATAAGGTTGCTTGCAGCCGTGTAAAGGATTCAATGAGAATTACAAAACGTTGGCGCTTCAGCGAGATTACGTTTGTTTGAAGCTTAAAAGTCTGTAAAACTTCTTTTTAGGCTTCAGACGTTCCCATGGCTTCGCAAGCAAAACCGTCTATTCCATAAGAAATTTTTTTGAAGTATTAAACACTATTTGTCCTATACACACTTTTGGTAAGACTCTTCTACACAACTCGATGTAAAACTGATATCTTCACTAAAATAGTTACTCTCTTTTAAAAAAATAACTATCACTTACAATATTGTTATTACCCCACACTGCCTTCCATCTCATAAGCAATCAATCGGTTCAGTTCCACTGCGTATTCCATTGGGAGTTCTTTTGAGAAGGGTTCGACAAAGCCCATGACGATCATTTCAGTGGCTTGTTGTTCGGTCAAACCGCGACTCATGAGGTAATAAAGTTGTTCTTCTGATATTTTAGATACTTTGGCTTCGTGTTCAAGCGAGACGTTGCCGTTATGGATCTCGTTAAAGGGAATTGTATCGGATTTGGATAAATCATCCATAATGATCGTGTCACATTCGATATGTGAGATTGATCCACCTGAGTTTTTACTAAACGTGACTTGTCCGCGGTAATTGACTTCCCCACCATCTTTGGCAATCGATTTTGAGACGATTGAACTCGAAGTGTTTGGTGCATTATGGATCATTTTAGCTCCGGTATCTTGACTTTGTCCGGCTCCAGCCATTGCAATCGACAGCATGGTTCCTCTAGCTCCGCGACCATTCAATAAGACACTTGGGTATTTCATCGTGGTTTTGGCTCCAAGGTTGCCATCGATCCACTCCATCGTGGCGCCTTCTTCGGCTACAGCCCGTTTGGTTACCAAGTTGTAAACATTGTTGGACCAGTTTTGAATCGTCGTGTAGCGGCAGTATGCGTCTTTTTTAACGATGATTTCAACAATAGCCGCGTGCAAGCTACTGGATGAAAAGGTCGGTGCTGTACAGCCTTCGACGTAATGCACACTGGCGCCTTCATCAACAATGATCAAGGTACGTTCGAATTGGCCCATGGCTTCATCGTTGATCCGGAAATACATTTGCAGTGGCACATCACAGCGTACGCCTTTTGGAACGTAAATAAAGGTTCCGCCAGACCAGACGGCTGCATTTAAGGCAGCTAACTTGTTGTCTGTTGCAGGCACGATGGTTCCAAAATATTCTTTGAAAATCTCAGGGTATTCTTTTAAAGCTGAATCGGTATCGGTAAACACGATACCTAGCTTTTCAAACTCTTCTTTCATATTGTGGTAAACGACTTCAGATTCGTATTGTGCTCCCGCTCCGGCTAGGTATTTGCGCTCGGCTTCAGGGATCCCGATGCGTTCAAAGGTTTCTTTAACTTTATCTGGTACATCTTCCCAGTCGCGTTCAGGCTGGTTGCTGACGGTTTTATAGTAGGTAATGTCATCAAAATCGATATCCGACAGATCGGCTCCCCATTCCGGCATTGGCCGTTTGGTAAAGTGATCGTAAGCTCTTAAACGGTAATCCAGCATCCACTCGGGTTCTTGTTTGCGGTTAGAAATTTCTCTGACCGTGGCTTCAGAAACCCCTTTTCCAGTCGTAAAGACGGATTCCACTTCATCATGAAAGCCGAATTGATAATTCTCGCGTTCTGGTACTTCTCCCATCGTTCTTCACTCCTTGCTTTTCCTTGTCTAAACAGACAATTTTACTAAAGCTTTTTCCAGTGCTTTCCAAGACAACGTAGCACATTTGATACGGGCTGGGAATTGCGCGACCCCACTTAAAAGTGCCGCATCCCCTAGTTCGTCTAACTTGTCGACTTCTTTTCCTTGCACCAGCAGCGAAAATTGATCTGCTAGCAATAAAGATTCAGTCACCGTTTTTCCAATCACCACATCGGTCATCATACTCGCACTGGCTTGGCTGATCGTACAACCGCTTCCATCAAATCGAATGTCTTTAATGATTTGATCTTCGATTATCAGTTGCAGCTGCATCACGTCGCCGCAAGTCGGATTGGTCAAGTCGCTATGAGTTGTTGCCTGCTCTAAATCTCCGTGGTGATGCGGGTGGCTGGAGTGGTCTAAAATCACTTGACGGTACAATTGGTTCAGTTTAGTTAAGGCCATCCGTAAAAAACTCCTTTGTCGCCAATAATGCGTCAACAAATTGATCTGCATCAGCGGTTGTGTTATAAAAATAAAAACTGGCACGAGCCGTTGAATCAGCTGCTAATTTTCGCATCAGCGGTTGCGCACAATGGTTGCCGGCGCGAATCGCTACTCCTTGCATATCCATTGCAGTCGCAACGTCATGCGGGTGAATGCCATCTAGATTAAAAGTCACGATGCCGGTTCGTTTTGCGGTATCCAAAGGTCCATAAATCGTTAACCCTGGTACACTCATCAATTTTGGCCATAAATAAGCCATCAATTCGTGTTCCTGTTGTTGGATGGCAGAAAGCCCAACCGTTGCTAAATAATCAACGGCTGCCCCTAGCCCGATTGCTCCAGCAATATTGGGTGTCCCGGCTTCAAACTTCCATGGCAATTCTTTCCATGTGCTTTCTTGTTCGTAAACAAATTCAATCATTTCTCCGCCGAATTCAACGGGTTCCATTTGTTCTAGTAACTGGCGTTTGCCGTATAATACCCCAATGCCAGTCGGACCCACCATTTTGTGACCACTAAAAGCATAAAAATCGACTTCCAGTTCTTGGACATCAACCGGCATATGCGGAACAGCTTGCGCCCCATCGACGACGAGCACAGCCCCTGTTGCATGGACCAGTCGTGCAATCTCTTGGATTGGGTTAATAACCCCAAGCACATTAGAGACATGCGTCAAGGCTACGATTTTGGTCTTCACGCCTAATTGATCACGCAGGCTGTCTAGATCCAATAACCCTTCTTCAGTCAGCTCAACATAGTTTAATACGGCATGTGTTTTTTTGGCTAACTGTTGCCACGGGATCAAGTTAGAGTGGTGCTCCATTACGGAGACCAAGATTTCGTCTCCTGACTGCACGTTAGCTTCTCCGTAGCTTTTAGCTACCCAGTTCAAACTAGTCGTTGTGCCGCGGGTAAATAAAACTTCAGCTGATTCATTGGCATGGATAAAGTGTTGCACTTTTTCGCGCGCTGCTTCATATTGCGTTGTTGCTCGTTCAGCTAAAGTGTGGACACCGCGGTGTACGTTAGCATTTGATTCACGGTAATAGGTTTCAATGGCTTTTAACACAGCTGTTGGCTTTTGAGTCGTCGCAGCATTATCTAAATACACTAACGGTTCGTCATTGACTAGTTGTGTTAAGATAGGAAAGTCTTTTTTCCATTTATCAGCCGGAAAGCTCATTTATCCAACTTCCTTTCGATCGTATCTACTAATCCTTGACGGATGACTTTTAAAGGAATCGCTGCAATAACGGAACCTAAGAATCCACGGATCACTAAGCGTTCGGCTTCTTTTTTTGGAATGCCTCGGCTCATCAAATAATACAGATTCTCTGGATCTACTCGCCCGACACTAGCAGCATGTCCAGCCGTCACATCATTCTCATCGATCAACAAAATCGGGTTGGCGTCTCCTCTAGCGTGTTCAGACAGCATCAGGATTCGGCTTTCTTGTTGGGCATCTGCCCCTTTGGCCCCTTTGATGATGTGGCCGATGCCATTAAAGGTCAATGTCGCTTTATCTAAAATCACACCGTGCTGTAAAATATGGCCAATCGTATTGCGGCCATAATTCGTTACGCGGGTATCGATTCCTTGGATTTGTTTGCCCATACTGATGGCGACGACTTTCACTTCGCTGTGCGACCCTTCACCAATCAAATCGGTATCAAAATCAGCAATCACGTTCCCGGTATTCATGACGCCAATTGCCCATTCGATCCTGGCATCTTTTAGCGTATGTCCACGACGATTGATATAGGTAGTGGTCGTTGCGCCGATTTGATCAACTGCTGAGAATTTCACTTTAGCACCCGGATTGGCAATGACTTCCACAATAATATTGGCCGCATTTTCTTGGGTTCCGATCGTTTCATACTTTTCAACATAAGTGAATTCACTGTTACTATCCGCAAAAATCAAAACGTGTTTGATCCAGCTATTTTTCACGTTGCTATTTTGGACAAATAACGCTTCCAGCGGTTCGTCGATCACAACGTTTTTAGGCACATACAAAAATAAGCCGCTGGTCATAAAGGCCGCATGGAAAGCCGTCAATTTATCTTCATCGTATTCGACTGCTAATTTCATATAGATTTTTTTGAGCAGTGATGAATGCTCTTGCAAAGCGGTAAAAATATCGGTAAAGATCACACCTTGTTCAATGTATTTCATCGGCAGCTGCTCGAAAACCGTTTGATTGCCGACTTGAATGACTCGCGGAGCATCGTCATCGCCGGTCAAAAAATCTTGTGCTAGTAAAATGCCTGCTTCATCGCTGAAGAAATCAGGTACTTGCAGCAAAGGCCAGCGTTCATATTTGACTCTTTCAAAAGAAGGCAGGTCTAAAGAATTGATTTTCATTAATGCTGCTGCTCTGAATTCGGTCATCCACGCTGGTTCTTCATGCATCAGAGAAAATTGCTGCACAAGGTCAAGATAGTCTAAATAATTTGTCTCTTTCATCTTGATCCTCCTTATTCGTCTTCTAAAACAAAGTCTAAACCTAATTCATCACGGATCCCTTTGTAGCCTTCCGCTTCAAGCCGCTTAGCCAATTCAGCTCCTCCTGTTTTAACGATGATGCCATTCATCATGACATGCACGACGTCTGGGGTCACATAATTCAATAAGCGTTGGTAATGGGTAATGATCAATGCGCCAAAGTTTTCGCCGCGCATCGCATTGATCCCTTTTGAGACTACTTTTAAGGCATCGATATCTAACCCTGAATCGATTTCATCCAAAATAGCAAAGGTCGGTTCAATCATCATCAATTGCAAGATTTCATTACGCTTTTTCTCACCGCCTGAAAAACCTTCATTTAAGTAACGTTCAGCCATTTCTTCTGCCATATCTAAAATGGCCATTTTTTCATCTAATTTTTGAATAAATTTCATGACTGGGATTTTATCGTCTTCTGGTCGACGAGCGTTGATTGCAGCACGCATAAATTCAGCATTTGTAATGCCAGCAATTTCGCTTGGGTATTGGACCGCTAAAAATAATCCAGCTCTTGCGCGTTCATCCACAGCCATTTCTAAAACATTTGCGCCATCTAATAAAATTTCGCCTTCAGTAACGATGTAACTCGGATGTCCCATAATGGCAGCTGAAAGAGTTGATTTCCCGGTTCCATTTGGTCCCATGATGGCATGGATCTCATCAGTTTTCATCACTAAATTGACACCTTTTAAAATTTCTTTGTCTTCAATGGATACATGCAAGTCTTTCACTTCTAATATGGACATAGCTTCGTTTCGCCCCTATGCTTCAAATTTTTTTAAAATCTTTGATTAATGGTAAAGTTAACGGTCTTGTTACCTTTTATTTTAGACTAACCCTAATGCTTTCGCAAACTTATTACGAATTGTTTCAGGGTTACTTTTCAGCTCAAATCAGGTAAACTAAGAACAAAGATCTCACCTTATCAAACAATTCAGCAATCCTTATTGTTCGAGCGTTTGTTTAGTTTGATTTCATTGATGAAAGGAATGTGATTTTTATGAAACCCTTAATTGGAATCGCTGGCAATGTTTTATTAAACAATGCTGATTTAAATGGCTTACCGATTACGTATACACCCCAAGGATTTGTTAATGGCATTCGACAAGCAGACGCCATCCCAGTCGTTTTCCCAATCAGTGATCCGACCGAAGCCAAAGACTACCTTTCAAAAGTAGATGGCCTTTTATTAGCTGGTGGTCAAGATGTCTCACCATTGCTGTTTGGCGAAGAACCAAGTTTGAAATTAGGCGCTACTAATCCAGCACGGGATGCTTTTGAGATTGCGCTCGTCAGAGAAGCGATCCATCAAGCTAAACCGATTTTTGCGGTTTGTCGCGGATTGCAATTAGTGAATGTTGCTTATGGTGGAACCCTTTATCAAGATGTTTCAGATTATCCCTCTTTAGCCGTTCAACACATTCAATTGACTCATTTTGAAACTGGCGCCCACACAATTGATATTGAACCAGATAGTACGATCGGTAAGATTTTTGGCGAACAATATGTAGTCAATACGTACCATCATCAGGCAATCAAAGAATTGGCGGAACCCTTTAAAGCTGTGGCTTGGAGTAAAGACGGATTGATTGAAGCGTTTGAAGCGAAATCACCTCATCAAAGTATCCTAGCTGTACAATGGCATCCTGAATTGATGATTCCATACGATTTGATGATGCAACGTTTGTTTACCGATTTTGTTAAACGAGTTATCAAAAAAATGGCCTAAAAAAGCTGACCTTGTTTCTTTCCCTCACCAGTAGCTAAGCTACGAGTTGGAGGTCAAATCAAGGATCAGCTTTTTTTATAGACTATTTCGAATCAATCGTCGGATTCTTTTTTGTACTTCCAGCGCTTCTTCTTCAGGCAATTCCGGCAGCTTATGACTAGTAGCCGCTGTTGAGATTGTTAACGACATCAAGCCCATTTTTTTAGCTAATGGTCCAATACTGGATTCAATATTTTGAACCCGAATGATTGGGACTGTAATTCTTTTTTTAATTAAAATACCTGAAACAAAATCAATTTCATCTTTATTGTAATCCACCCGCCAAGCTTGATAAGTCAAGGTTGGCAGCACGTAGATAAAGACATACCCACCAAGCAGTGCTAGCCCAATGGTGATGTAAATACCTGCGTCAGGCAATGCTGTATTTGGCATAATTTGGATAAAAAAGTTATATACTAAAGCGACGATCACTAAAGGAAGACTATTAAAACAGCCTCTAATACGCCACAACTTCAATACTTGAGGATCAATCATACTTTTTGGTCCCATGGCTCGGCACTCCTCTCGTTCACTAAAAACCAATCAAATAATCGTTCACAATCGGCTTCTTCAATAAATGATAATTTTTTATTTTGGGCGGAATCTCCAAGGGCACTGAACACCTCTACTTTTCCTAAATGGCTTCTTTTTAAAAAAGGATTTTGTTTGACCGTCAGATTTAACACGCGATCTTTGCGCAAATAAACGGTTTCCGTACTAATTAATTTAGGCAATTCAAATGTCACTTCTTCTTTAGAAAGAGCGTAGCCGGTCTTTTTATAGCTGCGGTAGCCATAAAAAAGAATCACTAAACTGCCTACTATCCCAATCGTCCAAGCAAATGACCATAGAAAGTAGGAAATCAAAAGGGTTAAACTGATCCAGCATAAAAGCGGCCATTGAATAAAGCGTCTCAAAGAACGAATTGGAACGACTTGTTGAGCAGGCAGACAGTTAAAATGCGGTACGATTTCACCTCTCAATGAGGCCAGCTGCTCCTTTTTAACAAGTGGCAGCAACACAATTTTGCCTTTTTCATACGATTCACTCGTATCATCTTTCGTAGTTGATTCTTCATCACTTGTGATGCCAACTGACAGTGTCGTGTAGCCAAATAATTTTTGCACCCAATTTTGCTCTTCCCAAACACTTTGAATATTTGCTAAGGCAATGGTTTGGCTCTTCAATTCCAACAACCCTTTTTCAATAGTCAAATGTTCTTTGGTCAATTCAACTTTGTAGTCAAAATTTTTAATGACAGATATAACGTTCCCAATAACATAAAAAATAACAATCGCCAATACAATGATGAACAGTTGCGCTAAGATAGTCGTTTGACTAACGATTGTTTCCGCTTGATCAAACAAAGTGTCTGAAATCAGTTCTTCAAAGATATTCAGTGCTCCCACTAATACAACTAACCCTTTAAGAATAGATCCTCCCATCAAGTTCATTTTTATAATATCGATTAAACTCATCGAATAAAGGGATTTTGTCACTCCCACTTTTTGTAATGAAAAGCCCGTCTGTCGATCGATTTGCTTCTCTCCCGCTTCTTCAGCACTCTGGCTAACCGTTTCCCGCTGCGTTTCTTTTAAATAATGCAGCTGAGTAGCCAACTTCAGTGCATTTTCTTTGGATAAAGCGTCTAAAGCTATCCCTTTTCCTGGCGTCTTGATCTCGATCTTCGTCACATTAAAGAGACGATGAATCAAGTTCTCGCTGTAATCAATGCTTTGAATACGGCTAATTTGAACATCTTTTTCTTTTTGAATAAATAATCCACTTTTTACCACAAATCGATTGTGATCGATCCAGTACGATGTCCGTATAAATTTCAAAACATCTACCAAGTACACCAAACCAAAAATAGTAAAGAACAGCAGGGTTAAAATGAGACCCAATCCTTCTAGTCGATAACTTGAAAAAGCAAAGAAAATAATAGGGATAACAAAGGACACCAAGCGATTGTAAGCATCGGTAATAAGCGTTAGCGGGTGTAATTTTTTTTCATCATACATCTGATTTCACCGCCTTTAATTGTTCTAATAACTGAATCCTTAATTCTTCCGCCTCATTTTTTATCAGCAATGGAATCTCGTGAACTGTGCCAGCTGTAAAAACTTCTATGATCTGTATGGCGTATATTCGAGTAAGTGGACCTTCTTTTACTGCTACATGTTGGATGCGTTCAATTGGGATCAGTGTTCTTTTTTTTAAAAAGATGCCCGTCATGATTTCCAAATGCAACGCGTGCATCTCATAGCGCACGGATTTTAATTTCAAATACGGAAGGACAAATAAACTCATTGAGAAATCAACAATCGGTAGGATGATCCAAATCGCTATTAACGCTGTAGGCCAATCAAATTCAAGCGTTAAGACTATTAAAATCCCAAAGAAAACTAGCGTAAAGAAGCTGCCAATAATGTCTTTTGTCCGTTCATATCGAATGGTACTTTCATCTAATTTTTTTACCGGCAATTCTTTATACATACCATCCACTCCTAAACTAATATTATTACTTTGAGTGTAGCACTATCTTGAAAATAGTACTATCTTAACAATCTTTTAGAGCACAAAAAAAGTAAGAAACAAATCAATTGATTTGCTTCTTACTTTTATTTGATTATTCTTCTACAGGAACAACTGCTCCGTCCCATTCTTCTAAAATAAACTCTTTTACTTCATCAGATTTCAATGTTTCCACTAATTTTAAAATAGCAGGATTTTCAGCATCTTCTGAACGAACGGCAATAATATTTGCATATGGAGAAGATGAGCTTTCAATTGCAACTGAGTCGTTGAGTGGGCTGATATCTTGATCTACTGCAAAGTTTGAATTGATAGCAATTAATTCTGCTTCATCTTGTTGGTACAATGTTGTCATCAATGCTGGATCATTATCGTATTCAAAGACTAGGTTTTTAGGATTTTCATCAATATCATCAAAAGTAGCCGTTGTAAGATCTACGCCATCTTTCACTGTTATTAATCCTGCTTCTTGAAAAATCGCAAGAATTCTTCCCCAGTCTGGTTGATTGTTGCTGACTAAGACCGTTGCACCATCTTCTACCTCATCTAAGCTTTCGTAGCGTTGAGAAAAAATAGCTAACGGTTCAATATGAATATTTCCAGCATTAACAAAGTCAAAACCATTTTCTTCTACTGCTGCGTCAAAAAATGGAATGTGTTGGAAATAGTTAGCATCAATTTCGCCTTCATCTAATGCGATATTTGGGATAACATAATCATTGTAAGTCGTGATATCTAATGTGATGCCTTCTTCTTCAAGGATGGGTTGAACAAATTCAAGAATTTCAGCATGAGGAACATTGCTGGCCCCAATTTTGATTGTTGTTTCTTCTATAGCTGATCCACCTGTTTCACTGCTTGTTTCGTTGCTTCCTTCGCTACCACATGCAGCTAAAGTCAGTACCACACCTGTTGTTACTAACGCTGATAAAACTGTTTTCTTTTTCATCTTTAAATCCCCCTTGTTTTAAATCTGTTTTTTAAAATGTTAAATCCCCTATTAAACTGCTGTACTTTTTTAGCAACTAATGATTGTAACTTGCCGCTCATTTAGCTGTTTTTCCTGTCTTAGCGTTTATCGACTTTCTTAACAATCACATCTCCAATAGCTTGGATGATAAAGACGATAACTAAAATAATCAAAGTTGAAACCAACGTTACTGCCGGTTGATTACGTTGAAAGCCATCAAGATAGGCTAAGTTTCCTAAACCACCGGCTCCGATAACTCCTGCCATCGCCGTAGCTCCAACTAAAGAAATCGTTGTGACGGTAATCCCTGAAACAATAGCCGGTAAGCTTTCTGGAATCAAGACTTTATAAATGATTTGCCATTTGCTAGCTCCCATGGCTTCAGCTGCTTCAACGACTCCTTTGTCGATTTCTCTAAATCCAATCTCGACTAGTCTTGCAAAGAATGGTGCTGACGAAAGAATCAGCGCCGGCAATGCAGCTGTTGGCCCAATTATGGATCCAACAAGTGTCTTAGTAATGGGAATCAATAACACGATCAAAATAATAAATGGAATAGAACGGAAGACATTGACTAAGATAGCCACTACGCGATAAAGTGTTTTGGCGAATACCGAATTCTTTCCGTTTGTTTCATATAATAATAGCCCAAGTAATAATCCGGCAAAAAAGATGATCACCACTGATCCAATTGTCATGAAGATTGTTTCTGTTGTTGCTTCTTGCATTTTTTCCCAATCGACTTCTGCAAAATCGACGTATTGTGATAAAACACTGGTACCAAAATTAAGATTCGACAACATGTTCTACCACCTCAACTTCTACTTTTAATTTTCTTAACTCTTCAATAGCGATTTGTATTTTTTGATTCTCACCTGTAAGTTGAACATACAGTGAGCCAATAGCACCTTCTTGTGTTTGTTGAATGCTTCCTTGGATGATGCTTAAATCGACTCCATCTTCTCGAACGATTTTTGACATGATCGGCATCTTAGCTTGCTGTCCATGAAACGTTAAGTGGACGATTTTTCCTTCAGGATATTCCGCTAATAATTCCTCAAAGATCATATTTGTGTCTTCGCTATCTGGATTTGAATCTTGGCGGATAAATCGTTTGGTTATATCTTGTTGTGGCTTTTTGAACACATCGATAACTGAACCTTCTTCAACGATTTTTCCATCATCCATAACCGCAACTTTATCACAAATTTTTCGAATAACATGCATTTCATGCGTGATCAATACGATGGTTAAATTTAAACGCTTATTGATATCCAATAATAAATCTAACACTTCGTCCGTTGTCTGCGGATCAAGCGCACTTGTTGCTTCGTCACAAAGCAATAACGTTGGATCGTTGGCTAGAGCTCTTGCTATTCCAACACGTTGCTTTTGACCACCTGACAATTGTGAAGGATAAGCTTTTTCTCTTCCTTCTAATCCTACTAAATTAATCAATTCTTTTGCTTTAGCTTCACGTTCTGCTTTAGGCAAGTTGGCTAACTCAAGTGGAAATGCAATGTTTTCTTCTACGGTTCTTGACCATAAAAGGTTGAAATGTTGAAAAATCATCCCAATTTTTTGGCGTTCTTTTCTAAGAGATTTCCCTTTTAGTTGTGAAATAATCTTCCCTTCAACGGCAACTGTGCCATCCGTTGGTATTTCTAAACCGTTAAACATTCGGACCAATGTACTTTTTCCGGCACCTGAGTAGCCCACGATGCCATAAATTTCACCATCTTTGATTGAGATATTTATGTCCTTTACCGCTGTTAAACTGCCTTGTTTGGTTTGAAATACCTTTTTTATATTTTTTAATTCAATCACTTTAGCTACACCTCCTATTTTATTGAAATAAAAAAACTCTCATCCTTATACTAAGCACACTGCTCACTATAAGGACGAAAGTTTCGAATTTTCGTGTTACCACCTTAATTTATTGATTTATTGCTAAATCAACCTCTTCCAGTACTCAAGCTTTTTTCAACTCTTTTATACTGCGGCACGTTATCGGGTGCACCCGGAATAGGCTTATGCAAAGCATTCACTCATTCTGCTCAAAGACCATCTTCGGTTCAATTCCCATTACCTTTTTTCAGCAAACAAGGCTCTCTATGAATGGTTATTACGAACGTACTCTTCTTATCATCGCGTTATTGATATTTAATATATTCTAACAGAGCTCTTTTTTTCTGTCAACTATATATTACAGCTTTTACCAGATTTCAACTGACAATTTGTCAAAAGTAGCAGGTTCTATATCTTTCACTTCAAGAATCCAATTGTCTTTTTTATCTGTACTGTTTAATTTTTCAGGATTATCTGTTAACTCTGTATGGAACTTAACAACAATACCCGTTAGAGGAGACAGCAATTCAGTGACTGCTTTTGCTCCTTCAACGCCTAGTAAAACATCTTCTTCTTTTACTTCAGCTAATGTGTTAGGAAGTTCGACAAACATCACTTCACCTATATCATCTTGACCTTTTTCAGATAACCCAACACGGTAGTTTTCGCCTTCTTTTAATACCCATAAGCCATTTTCGCTGTATCTCATTTGTTGTTCCAATCGAATCACTCCTATCTCTTTTCGTTTCTGTCTCCCCACGTTTTTTCATAGACGTCTTCTTTAAAACCCAGAGTCGTTGTTTTTCCATCTGTCAACAACGGTCTTTTGATCAACATGCCTTCTGTTGCCAATACTGTGGCGCCTTCATCGATTGCCATATTGGGTACACGTGATTTCAGCTCTAATTCGCGGTACCTATTTCCGCTAGTATTGAAAAATCGGATAAGAGGAAGATCAGACTGCTTTATTAAATCAACTAACGTTTCTTGTGTTGGTGGAGTATCAATCATATTTATCGCTTGATACTCTATCGCCTGCTGGTCTAACCATTTCCTTGCTGCTTTACATGTTGAACAAGTAGGGTGTTGATATAGTTTAAGCATTTTAGCTCACTCCTATCGTCCGTCACGTTTTTATTTGAAACTTTCGTCTTCTTCAGAAAACATGTAGCTGCGGTAATGATACCTCATGGACATGATCAATCCAACACCCATCATATTTCCTAACAACGCCGTTCCCCCTTGAGAAATAAACGGCAGTGGTATCCCAGTTAATGGAAGTAGCCCAATACTCATACCGATATTTTCAAAAACATGGAACAAAATCATCATAATGACACCCGTTGCGATATAAGCGTAAAATTCATTTTTCGTATCAAAACAAATACGGATCATTTGATAAATCAATAAAAAGTAGATGAAAATCAAAATGCAACTGCCGAGAAAACCAAAATTTTCGCCAATTGTTGAAAAAATCATATCTGACTCTCGAACTGGCACATAAACTTCTGAGGTTCCAAAGCCTTTACCAAGCATTCTCCCTGAGCCTATCGCTTTTATACTCTGGATCAATTGATAGGATGTATCTCCTGAGTCTCCATAAGGATTTAGCCAAGAGTCTATTCGAGAGAATTGATACGGTTTAAAACCCAATTGTAGTAGAAATTCTCGATTGTACACTACTAGAGCGAGCAAGGTCCCCCCAAGTGCCGCAACTCCAGTAAATAATGGCAGAATGATTTTCCACGTGATGCCTGATATCAGCACTAAACCAATAATAATAGCGATAAATACAAGTGTTGAACCTAAATCATTTTGTAACATGACCAGTATTAGTGGCGGAACTGAAGTTAGCATAATCTTTCCTATTAATAAGAAATCAGTTTTAGGGAAATGGTTTAAGTAGTCGCCATTATGTTTTGTGACTACACGAGCGAGCATAAGAATAAAGGAAATTTTCATAATTTCGGAGGGCTGGAAGGTCAGTCGACCTATCTTAAACCAACTTTTGGCTCCAGTACTCAATTCTGTAGGGCGATCATAAAGGAATAAAACAAGCACTAACAGAAAGAGCCCTATACCATATGCAACCGGCGCTAATTTCCATAATTGCTCCGAATCAAATTGCATAATAACAATGATGGCAACTGTGCCAACTACATACCAGATTACTTGCATTAGCGTAGCTCCCATACCACCGCCAGCATCCAAAGAAGTCGTTGAGAAGATAGTCGCAATACTAATGATTGCTAGCAACAAGACGGATAAGATGATTCCATAATCTATTTTTGTTTCTTTGTTCTCTGTCATTTTTTAACATTCTCCTTGTGTCCTATCTGTTAAAAATTTCTTTATCAAACTTCATTCATTATATAAGAAATCAAATCTAAAAAAAAGACTTCTCGTCTTTTTTAGAGAAATCTTACAATACTGTCCTGCTAAAAGTAACTGAGCAAAAAGAAAACTGAATGAGGTTTCAGTTTTCTTTTTGTTTTTCGACTGTTTTTACTTTAATTAATTTTTTATGTTGAATCGAATCTAAACTATCTGGATATTCTTTTGGTCTATCGTCTTTTTCGGCTTCGTCTTTCTCAAGTTTAACTTCATTAACTGATTTACCCATTTTATATTCAAAATAAACTGAATTGATCAGTCCACCTAATAATAAAATTATTGCTGATAAATAAAGCCAGACCATTAAAACAATGAATACCCCGAACGTCGCGCTAGCCGCTGCTTCTCCTCCAGCAAATTGGATATAAAGCGTAAATGCTTGAGATAAAATCAACCAACCTATTGTAGTAAATACAGCTCCTGGAACAGCATATTTAATTTTCAAACGATTATTTGGTACTAAAAAATAAACCATGGTTAGGACTAGAATCAAGACAACAAGCAAAACTAGCCATCTATAACCAAACACTTGCAGAATGATTCCCAGATCGATTCCCAAGAAATCTTGGACAAATAACAAAATTTGTTCCCCAAAAACAAAAATAAAAATCAATGACCCTACGATAGCCACCATGGCTAATTGAACCAAAAATGATACTAATCGGACAATAATAAAGTTTTCTCTCGCTTTTACTCCATAAACGCTATTCAACACATTTTGTAAAGCGTTAAATGCTTTACTAGCAGCCCATAATGACGTAATAAGTCCGATAGAAATAGCTCCTCCACTTGAACTACTTAAATAATTTTCTAGTATCGGTGCTAGGATATTGTAAATATCTGGTGGAACTCCTGTTTCTAAAAGTGGCAATACATCAGATGCTCGGATAGGAAAGAGCGGAATAACATTAGCTACAACCAATAAAATAGGAAATAAAGATAGCAAACTAAAGTAAGCCAATTCGGCTGCATTTGAGGAAACTTCAGCTCGTTCCCAATTGGGTTTTGCGACTTCTAGGATAGATTTCAATTTGTCTTTAAAAGAAGCTTGTTTAGTATTCGTTGCCAAAACGACCACATCCTTTACATTATATATAGAAAAAGCATAGCATAATTGAATTTAAAAAGCATTTAGGAAGCTTTTAGTTCAGCAAGAAACGCAAAAAAAACAACCCTGAAAAACAAGGTTGTTTTTTTGGATTTACATTTGGTGTAAATTATAGTCCATAATTAATTTGTTTATGCCTTCATCGACAGTTCTTACTTTAGACTCTGTTCCTGAGTTCGTTGTTACAGTAACTGTTTGTCCTTCTCTTTGTTGCAATTGACCAATTTTTTTATCATTCACATACAACTCTAACTCGATGAAACCTTCTCTGTTATTAGGGGTTTCTTTTACTTCTACTTGAACTTTTTTATTTCCTTTAGACATGTGAATGCTCCTTTTGCAGTTAATCTCTCTATTGCAGTATACTGCATTTCGGAAAAAAATTCATTCATTTATTTTAGTGATAGAGATTTTAGTTAAAAACTCTATCACTTAAAAAAATTCAAAGCTTCATAAAAAGGAATATTCAAAGCCCGTGCCACTTCTTTTTTAGTTAATTTCCCATCCATAACATTGATACCTGTATAGATTGTTGAATTTTCTTTAGCTGCTTCGATTAATCCTTTATTTGCAATCTCTACTGCATAAGGAATTGTTACATTGGTTAGAGCTAAAGTAGAAGTCTTAGGAACAGCACCTGGCATATTTGCAACTGCATAGTGAACAACGCCATGTTTTAAATAAACAGGATTATCATGAGTTGTCACTTCAGAAGCTGTTTCAAAAATGCCACCTTGGTCAACTGCTATATCAACAATAACAGAGCCTGGTTCCATTTGTTTAACCATTTCTTCAGTCACTAATGTTGGCGCTCTCGAACCGGGAATCAATACAGCACCAATCACTAGATCTGCTTCTTTGACTGTTTCAGCAATATTAAATTCATTTGACATCAATGTATTGATTTTATTTTCAAATAAATCATCTATCTCTTCTAAACGTTTTGGATTCACATCTAAAATCGTAACATCTGCCCCTAGACCGATTGCAATTTTAGCAGCATTTGTTCCTGAAACGCCACCACCTATAATACTTACTTTCCCTTTTTTTACTCCTGGTACTCCACCTAATAGGATACCTTTTCCTTGATTTACACTTTCAAGAAATTCTGCTCCAATTTGTGCAGCCATTCTACCGGCAATTTGACTCATAGGAGTTAACAGAGGCAATGTTCCATCCTTTCCAACCATTGTTTCATATCCGATAGCAGTTACTCTTGCCTCCATCAATGCTTTAGTTAATTCTAATGCTGGAGCTAAATGCAAATATGTGAAAAGGATCATCCCTTTTTTAAAATACTTGTATTCGGTCGGTATCGGTTCTTTAACTTTAATAATCATTTCAGCATTCCAAACTTGTGAAGCTTCTACTAATATTACAGCTCCTGCAGATTCATACTCTCCATCTGGAAATCCAGCTGCTTTTCCTGCGTTTACTTCAATCATGACCTCATGACCATTTTTAACAAGACTTTTAACACCTGCTGGCGAAATAGCCACTCGGTTTTCATTGTTTTTGATTTCGCTTGGTACTCCAATTTTCATAATATATCCTCCTATTTTTTTCATTAACTCTCGCATCTACCTTCTCTATTGTAGCGCTTACTTGTGAGAAACCCAAATTTCCAGACATGTTCACTTTGCATTCGTCCAATTTTTATTCGCTAGTAATTACAATCCACTTAATTCTTTATGCTTTTTAAAACTAACAATTTTACAAAGTACGTGGATTTTTATGAAATAAATGTGGATATAGATGTGCAATAAAAAATAAGCTGTTAAAACGTCTTAAAGATACTCACGTATCAACGTTTTAACAGCTTATTTAATTTGACTCGATGGAAGCGAGGGGAGTCGAACCCCTGTCCAAATATATCGGCACCCAGACGTCTACGTTCATAGTTATGCTATTAAGGTTTCGCTCAGTACTAGCCGCACAACAGGCATCGTATATCGCTAGTCTGATAATCTATTCTAAAACTTGCAGACGGAAAGTTTTAGCGTATCCCACTAATTATAGGACCCTTGCTCGAGCACATGGGCGATGCCGAGAGGATCTACACTAAGCTGTTATTACGCAGCTAAAGCGTAAGAGTTATTATTGTTTTTGTCAGTTATATTTAACTGTAACGTTTTTACGTAGCCGTAACCTACGAAACGCAATCCAAGCTCGACCTATACCTGTCGATTCCGTAACGCTCCCTTGAAGGGATGTGTCTACAGAAAAAATGATTTGTTCAACTAATTAATCATCTTTAGTTAACTCTCTTAGAACATTATAGCACATTTTACTTGAAAAGAAAATACGTACGTTCCAATTAAAAAACAGGTTGATAAGGTTATTTATAAAGATTGATTGTCCTCTTTGAATGTTAGGCTAGAAAGTCATTTTTCTGCAGCTACAGAAACCACTGTCTAAAAGAAAATCTTGTTTTTTGACAAAAAACACCCCATCCTTTAGTGTTATGTTATAAAAATCGCCCTTTTCAATATCAGGTATTGACCCATTTTATATTCTATTACAAGCTAAAAGGAGATCATTTAATGAATGAACCAATAAAACTTTTGCAACAGTATATTAACGAAGCAAATAATATTGTCTTTTTTGGCGGAGCAGGTGTTTCTACAGAAAGCGGGCTTCCAGATTATCGTTCTGCTGAAGGTGTCTATACGACTATGGAAAATGAGAATATCGATCCAAAAAAATTGATGAGCAAACGGTTTATGATGGAAAAACCTGAAGTATTTTTTAGTCATCGTTTCCAAGCTGAAACACCTTTAAAACCAAAACCTAATGCAGCGCATCAGTATTTAGCTGCTTTAGAAAAATCAGGCAAATCGATTCAAATCATCACTCAAAATGTTGATGGGCTTCACTACAAAGCCGGCAGTACAAATGTCGTTGAGCTACATGGCAATCATCGTCGCTTTTATTGTATGACTTGTGGAACAGAGTATGCTTATGAGACTATCCATCGAGATGAACAAAACATTCCCCGGTGCCCACTAGACAATGGCATCGTTAGAGCTGATGTCATTTTATTTGGTGAAAACTTGAAACCAGAGAATCTTGTTAAAAGTAAGCAACTCATTTCGGCTGCTGATCTATTGATCATCGCTGGAACTTCCTTAACGGTAAATCCTGCCAAAAATTTAATCAACCAATTTAAAGGAAATAAAGTTGTTGTAATCAATAAGTCTGCTCTTGAAATGAATCTAACAGCCGATTTATTTATTAAAGATGCCGTTGGAACTACTTTTAGTCAATTAACGATTTGATGAATGACTCCATTTCATACACAATTAAAGAAGCAGCCAGGAATTTTTTTCCTGGCTGCTTCTTTAAACTTTAGCTTTCTCCCATTAACATCTTCAATACTGCTTTTTGAGCATGCAATCGATTCTCCGCTTCATCAAATACTACCGAGTGGCTGCCGTCAATTATTTCTGCTGTTACTTCTTCACCCCGATGTGCTGGCAAGCAATGCAAGAAAATAAAATCCTCTTTTGCGTACTGAACCAGTTCTGTATTCACTTGATAAGGCAAAAAGACGGATAAACGTTCTGCTGTTTCTGCCTCCATACCCATGCTTGTCCATACATCCGTCACCACGATATCCGCATTTTTTACAGCTTCAATGGAATCATATGTAAATTGAATAACCGCTCCTGATTGTTCAGCTTTAATTTTGGCCTTTTGATAAATCGTTTCTAACGGTTCATAACCTTTAGGACTAGCTATGTTCATATTGACTCCCATAATGGCTGCCCCCTCCATTAATGAATGGGGCATATTGTTATTTCCATCTCCAACGTAGGCTATCGTCAACCCTTTTAAAGTTCCTTTTTTTTCGTATATTGTCATTAAATCGGCTAAGACTTGCATCGGATGATGTTCATTTGTCAGACCATTTATGATTGGTACCGATGCATTTTCAGCAAACTCTTCAATGATTTCATGACCAAACGTACGAATCATTAGCCCATCAACGTATCGCGAAAGAACTTTGGCCGTGTCCGCAATGCTCTCGCCTCTTCCCAACTGAATATCTTTAGAGCTCAAAAATACGGCATGTCCGCCTAATTGTGTCATCCCAACTTCAAAAGATACCCGTGTCCGTGTAGAAGATTTTTCAAAAATCATGCCCAATGTTTTCCCTTGTAAATAATGGTGAGAAATTCCTGCTTTAGTTTGTTCTTTCATCACGATCGCTTCCTCAATGAGCAGCATCAATTCTTTTGCTGTCAGATCCGCTATTTGTAAAATGTTTGTTTGACTTTCTTTCAACACTTGTTCTACCATAATTGATTCCTCACTCACTTTCTATCTACTTCTTTTTGTCCGTTTTTTCTTGAATGATCAGTAACACATGTTCTAATTTTTGTAAAAATTCATTTATTTCTTCAATTGTGACCGTTAACGGCGGCAAAATACGCAAAACACTTTGTCCAGCAGTCAAAGTTAAAACATGTTGCTCGTGTAAGAGTATGACGATTTCTTTTGCTTCCATGTCTACTTCAAGTCCGATAAGAAAACCGAGCCCTTTAACGCTTTTTATCACGCTAAATTGATTGGCTAATTTTTCTAGCTGTTCCTTTAAATAAGCTGCTTTTTGCTGGACATCTTTCATAAATCCAGGCTTGGTCATTTCTGTTAAGGTGGCCATACCTGCTGTTGCCGCTAAAGGATTTCCGCCAAAAGTTGTCCCATGAGCTCCAGGAGTAAAAGAGACTGCCACATGTTTTTTGGCTAACATGGCGCCAATTGGAAAGCCGGAACCTAGTCCTTTGGCCAACGTCATAACATCTGGTTCAATGCCATATTGTTCATAAGCAAATAGCGTTCCTGTTCTTCCCATTCCCGTTTGGACTTCATCTACCATTAAAAGAATATCAGACTCTTTACAGATATCTTGTAATGCATGCAGCCACTCATTTTGTGCCGAATTGACTCCACCTTCGCCTTGCACAAGCTCTAGCAATACCGCAGCTGTTTTTCCATTATTAATTTTCTCCAAATCAGAGACCTCATTAAAAATCAGAGATCGCACGCCCGGCATCAAGGGCTGATATCCAGTTTGAACTTTTTCTTGTCCTGTTACAGAAAGGGTAGCGTAAGTTCTTCCATGAAATGAGTTTTTAAAAGAGACAACAGACGTGCGTTCTGGATGACCGTGGTCTTTTGCATATTTGCGTGCAATTTTCAATGCTGCTTCATTGGCTTCTGCTCCGCTATTACAGAAAAAGACTTGATCAAATAAGGAATGTTGAGTGAGTCCTTCAGCAAGTTTGGTTTGAACAGGTATCTCATACAAATTTGAACAATGCCACAGTGTGTCTAATTGTTGGTGCAGCTTTTGCGTGACTTGATCAGGAACATGACCTAAGTTACACGTAGCGATCCCAGAGGTGAAATCTAAATAAGCTTCATTTTTTTCATCCCATATATATGTCCCTTTTCCTTTTAGGATGGTAATAGGAAAACGAGCATACGTCGACATAAGAGCTGCTTGATTTTCTTTAGACATACGCCACTTCCTCCTTATAAATAAATTTTGTTCCTACTTCATTCCCTTTTAAATAATTTGCAATATCTTCTGGTTCTAATCCGTTCAAAATAACAGCTTGTTTCATTTGAACAGATAGACTTCCAATAGCTGAGCGTACTTTAGGAATCATTCCATCAGTAATAATTTTTTCTTTGATCAGTTGTTCTGCTTCTACTTGTGTTAATGAAGAATAAACGTTTGATTTATCTTTTTGTTGTTTCATGACTCCCGGAACATTACTAATAAAAGCCAACTTCCCACCTAAAGCTTTTGCAATTGCTGAAGCGGCCATATCTCCATTGATATTGTAGTGCTGTCCCGTTTCATCCATTCCGATAGGTGAGATTACTGGAATAATATTATTTTCAAGCAACTCCATTAGAAAAGCAGTATTGACTTCGGTAACTTCTCCGACAAAACCGATAGCTTCAATAGTTTGGACAGGTTTCACTTTTAATAGACCATGGTCGATGCCACTTAATCCGATAGCTTGCAACTGTTTGATTTGGCATTGAGTAACGATTTCGTTATTGATCGAACCGCTTAAAACCATTTCCACCACCGTCAAGACCTCTTTTGTGGTAACACGCAATCCATCGACAAATTTTGTAGGAATAGCTAATTTCTCCAATAAAGTATTGATCATTGGTCCTCCGCCATGAACGATCAGTGGGTAACATTTTTTTGTCTGTTGTAACTGGGCAATCATTTGATAGAAAGACCCAGGTAATTTGTCTTGTATACTTCCGCCTATTTTCATAATCAATATATCCAATTTCTCACCTCACGTTCTATAGGATGAATTGATGCGGATGTAATCATACGTTAGATCGCAGCCCCATGCTGTTGCGGTATATGAACTTTGTTGCAAGTCGATCAGCAGCTTTACTTCATCTTTTACTAAAGTGAGCATGACTGCTTCTTCGTCAAAGGGAATACCTACTCCCTTTTCAACAACAACTGTGTTGCCTATCGAAATGTGTACCCGTTCTGGTTCGATTTTTTGATTACTATAGCCAATAGCTGAAATAATCCTTCCCCAATTGGCATCTGAACCGTACATTGCTGTCTTAACTAAATTCGAAGATATGACCGATTTGGCAACAGCTCGAGCAGCTTCTACTGTTTGAGCTCCTAGAACTTCTACTTCTATTAATTTGGTGGCCCCTTCTCCGTCACGTGCAATGGATTTAGCCAGTACTTGGCAAACATATTGAAAGCCTGCCAAAAATTTATTCCATTGTGGGTGATTTTCAGTTAGCAAGAGGTTTCCTTGTGTGCCATTTGCCAAAGCAAGAACCATATCATTCGTACTTGAATCTCCATCAACAGTGATCATATTAAAGGTTTGGTTAGTTGTTGATTTCAATGCCGCTTCTAGACTTTCACTAGCAACAGCAGCATCTGTCGTGATAAAACCTAGCATAGTCGCCATATTGGGATGAATCATCCCAGATCCTTTTGCAGCTCCGCCAATGGTGATAGTCTTACCATCAATTTCCAACTCAACAGCTACATGCTTTGTTTCAATATCGGTCGTTAAAATAGCTCGTTCAAAGTCCATTACATTTTGACAAAGCGGATCATTCAGATAATGGACACCTTTCAAGATCGGCTCAAACGGTAATGGGACTCCTATGATTCCGGTAGAAGCAACAGCCACTAATTGCTCATCGATGCCTTTTTCTTTAGCTACCATTTCCACTGTTGCTTGAGCTTTTATTAGTCCATCTTCGCCGGTACAAGAATTAGCATTGCCCGAATTCACGACTATTGTCTGGATTTGTTGTCCGTTGTCTACATGTTGTTTTGTCAACTTAAGCGGTGCAGCTTGAAAACTGTTTAAGGTGTAAACACCTGCTGCAGTAGCTGGGATCTCAGAATGGATCCAACCAAAATCAAGAGCTACTTTACGTAAGCCGGTATGTACACCTCCAGCAGTAAAACCTTTTGGAGAGGTTACATGGCCATCCTCTAATATATGGAACGTTTTTACAGGTTTCTTTATATGGGTCAACATTCATTCATCTCCTTGCTTTTTTTTAAGGGTATACTGGGCTATTCTCTAGTCCTTCTTGAACAGGCCAGTCATTCATCAAATTCATATTTTGGATTGCTTGGCCTGCTGCTCCTTTAACCAAGTTATCTATCGCTGTAACGATGACTAACTGTTCGGTTCGCTCATCCACATGAATACCAATAGCGATATAATTGCTTCCAATAACTTGTTTTGTCTGAGGCAGTGAACCTAGCGGGTAAAGTCGCACAAATAGATCTTTTTCATAAAAATCTTGATACAATTGCCAAATTTCTTTTGGCGTTACCATTTGGTTTAAAGGAACATACATGGTGCATAAGAGACCTCTAGTCATTGGGACCAGGTGAGTTGTTAACGTTACTTTTATCTCTTCACCTGCTTCTTTTGACAGATAGTACTCAATTTCAGGTGTATGTTGGTGCTTTCCAAATTTATATGGAACAAGAGATTCATCCATTTCTGAAAAATGGGTCATTCTAGAAAGTGTGCGTCCAGCTCCTGAAGTACCGCTTTTAGCATCAATAATGATGCCTTTTTTTGTAGTTAAACCAGTTTTGATAACGGGTATCAATCCCAATAAAGCCGCAGTTGAGTAGCATCCCGGATTAGAAATAAAGGCCGCTTCTTTTATTTCTTCTGGATAAATTTCTGCCAATCCAAAGGTAGCTTTTTCTTGTATCTCACTTGACGGTGCTTCTTTTTCATACCATTCTTCATAGTCTTTTTTTAGCAATCTAAAATCTCCACTTAAATCAATACATTGTAAAGACGTTTTTAGAACATCTGGAACTAAAGATTTGCTAATACCAGCTGGAGTTGCAAAAAATAAAATATCGACAGCTTTTTCAAGGTAAGCAAGATCGTATTCAATTAGCGGTTTTTCTTTATTTTTTTTCATGTGAGGGTATAAATCACTTAACAATTCCCCATAATGAGTGTGTGAAATAATTTCCGTAACGGTTACACGCGGATGTTGGTTCAGTAAACGGATCAGCTCTAAAGCACTATACCCCGTTGCGCCAACAATAGCTGCTTTCATCAATTTCTAACCTTCTTTCATTTGATTTTAATTATTCTCATTATAACAATAAAAATTATTTATGCAACTATAATGGCATAAATAATTATTTTATACATATATTAGATATTTAATGTATAAAAATTGCATACATTTTTTTATGCACATACAAAAAAAGAGCTACCAGCGCAATGCTGACAGCTCTTTTTAAAGGGTCCATAATTTCTAGTTGTCTAAATAATTTAATTAAATGACTCACCTAAAATTTCTTGAGGAAGAGATTTGCTTGTAGCTCCACAAGCACATCCATCTATTCCATAAAAAATTTCTTTTTTAAGTATCCAAACTATCTGATGTAGAGTCTTTTAAAACTAAAATTTTATTTAATTAAATCGTAAAATTCTAATCCTTCAACGATTCCGCCTTCAACATGACTAGATGTGATATAATCAGCGGCATTTTTCAAGATATTGGTACCATTTTCCATTGCCACACCAAAATCAGCATGAGTAACCATTTCTAAATCATTCGGACCGTCTCCAAATGCATAAACAGGAATTTTATCAAACTGCATTAATTTGACCAATTCTTGAATACCTGTAGCTTTTGAGTTGCCCTTCGTGATCACATCTATGCTATAAGGCGTATTTCGATAGAAAGACAGTTCTGGAAATTTCTCTCTAAACTGATCATCAATTGATTTATCTTCTGTTAAGATCAAAGCCATCAATACTTCATCATTCAAATGAATTTCCGCATCAACGGGAGGAGTTTTAGCGTGAAGAAAATTGTACGCATTCTCGACTTCTTTTGAAGTATACGTGACTCGGATTTTATCACTTGTATAAAAAGAAACGGCCAATTTTAGCTCGTCAGCTGTTTCCTTTAAACGAATCAATAATTCTTTTGGCATCTGACTGCGGTAAATTTCTTTGCCTTCATACATGATGTATTGACCGTTAAGTGTGATAAAAGATTCAATTGGTGTCTTATCGAGTACATGCTGGATCTCAAGTGGGCTTCTTCCCGTTGCAATAAATGGAACTCCCCCATTTATTTTCAATTTTTCTAAAGCAGCGATTACTTCTTGGTCTACTTCAGATTTATTATTCAATAATGTTCCGTCTAAATCAAAAAAAACTAGAGCTTTTGGCATTACCATATTAATCTCCCTTTTGTAAACCTAACATTATAATTACTTTTCTAAATCTTTAAAATGACCTACTTCATTGTATAATTCTAAATGGTATTTTCCATTGTAGTATTTAACAGCTGAGACACTTGCGTTTAATAAGGGTTGTGAATCTTCAAGTTCTGGGACTAAATTATTTAGTAAATAGCGAATCGTATTTCCATGAGCAACAATCATGACTTTATCTCCAGTATCACGGTGTTTATTTATTAGTTTGATCAATCCTTGTTCTACTCTTAACCAAAATGTTAAAAAATCTTCCGCATCGTGATAAGGATCCGCTTTTTTAAAAGCATTCATTTGTTCAGGAATAGACGACTCAGCCCACATCTCAGCAACACTTGAGTAACCCATTTGTTCATTCACTGTTTCCCAAGTTTCATCCACGTCGCCTCCTTCAAATGAACCAAAGAAAACTTCACGAAATTCTGGCATTGATTTTAGTGTTAAATCTTTCCCTTTTTTATTCTCTTCTAAAATAATAGTGGCTGTTTCAATCGTACGGCTCAAATCACTCGTATAAGCTGCATCAAATTTGACATCTGCTAAGCCTCTTCCGCTACTGCGAACATCTTCGCGCCCTTTTGGTGTTAAAGGGGTATTAGACCACCCTTGCATTTTTCTGTAATGATTAAAATAAGTTTGTCCATGACGTATAAAATAAAAAGTACAGCCTTCTCCCATAAAAAATCGCCTCCTATATAATCATAATATTGCTAATTCACCTACGCTTCTTATTGTACCAAAAAAAAGAACGATTATATGGATATCTGTTTAGTTTTAGGTAAACTTTTTGTTAATACTTTTGAATTCACTTTTATAACGGACTGATTTCAGGTTAATTCTTCAATAATATCTCCATTACGGTAAGCTTTCAATAATACCTTCAACTCACTGACTTGCTCAGTCAATTCTTTGCCCACATCGGTTTCTCTTACTTTTTTACGGTCTAGCTCTCGGTCGATCACTCTTCTTGTAGACATGATATCTATTTCATTTTCAATCGCTTCACTTACAGAAGTGAATGGCTGATGCGAAACTAAAACCATTCCATAAGAGTTATACAACAGAGTATAACCTGCTATTCCCGTTGTTTCTTGATAAGCTTTTGAGAAACCGCCGTCGATCACGATCATACGCCCATTTGCCTTTATAGGATCTTCGCCACGTTTTTCTTTTACTGGTGTATGCCCATTGATAATATGTCCTTTAAGTGGGTCTAAGCCAAACTCACTCAATATCATTTCACACGTTTTTTCATCATTGCGCATAGCATAATAAGCATTTTTCTTTTCTTCGTGGGTAGCTTTATCTTTAACATAATACCGTTCAAAAGTCGTCATTTGATCTTTTCCAAAAAGTGAAGACACTGGACCTGTCCACAAGTACCAAACGTAATCTAAATACTTATCATTGTCCTTTTGTCCCTTATTTAAATACCCTTTACGTAGTATTTCTTCAAATTTATCTAATAACTTTTTACCGGCATATTGTTTTCTTTGGATATCCATCCCCATAAATTCGCCTGTTTCGGTCAATGGCATACACCCATGAAACAATAGATTATCATTATAGGTAAGGTACATACTGCCTTTGCTGTATAAATAAGAAATGTGTTTCTGTAGACGTTCACAGTTTTTAAAAGCTACGACTAATTTTTCAATGACCATTTCTTCCTCTATTGTTAACTTGTAAGGATCAGCAGGATCTATGGTCGGGAAATTTGTATTCAACAATGGATATTCTTTGCCTTTAATTGAAATCGTTCCATTTTTATAATTGATTCCATTTAAGACTAAGCGATGGTCTAATTGGAAATCAGGGTGTCTTTTAATGATTTCTCCTTCGAGTTTGAACTGGATCACTGAAATCGCTTGATGCATTTTAGTGATTTGTCGAATCTCATCTTCAAAATAATCTTTTTTATCAGGATCCATTTTAGGATAAAAACAGCTTTCTAAATCTTCTGGGTAAGTCATTTCTGCAAATGTAAGCAACTGACGCAATGAGATCCCATAAGCATCTTCGATAATCTCCAAATTATCATACCGGGCACTGATACGCAGTACATTTGCAATACAAACAGCTGACCCACTAGCTGCTCCCATCCATAAGATATCATGGTTTCCCCATTGGATATCGACAGAGTGATGTTCCATCATGGTGTCAATAATTTTATCAGGATATGGACCTCTGTCATAAATATCACCCACCACATGCAGTTGATCCACTACAAGACGTTGAATCAGATAAGATATCGCCGCAATAAATTCAGCCCCTCTATTCAATGAAATGATGCTATCAATAATTTCACTATAGTAATCTTCTTTATTCGTATAGCCGTCTCCATCTTTTGATAATAATTCTTCAATGATGTAAGCAAACTCATTAGGCAAGGCTTTTCTTACTTTTGAGCGGGTATACTTTGAAGCGACAAATGCGCATAATCCGATTAGTCTAGACAATGTGATTCGGTACCATTCATTTGTTTCCTCTTGACTCTCAAATTCATTACTGACTAAGCGAATTTTATCTTCAGGATAATAAATCAATGTTGCCAAGCTATTCATTTCTTTTTGACTTAAACGATCGTGGAAAATCTCTTTAATTTTCTCTTTTATATTGCCTGATCCATTCCTAAGCACATGTTGAAAAGACTCATACTCCCCATGAATATCGCTAACAAAATGTTCTGTACCTTTAGGAAGATTCATAAGAGCCTCTAAGTTGATAATTTCGGTAGTGGTTTCCCCAATAGTTGGATATTCTTTAGCTAATAAGTTCAAATACTTTTTAGTCAAGTCCATACTTTCTCACCCCTTTATAATCTATACCAAATCATTATACCATGTTTCTCATTAATATTTTTTTATTAACAGAGCTTGAAAATTATCTATTAGTGAAGATCTTTTTTTTCTAACAACTAAACAGAAAAAGGCCTCAGACTAGTTGTCTAAGACCCTTTTAGTAAGGCTAGCCGTTCGCTACTGCTTCAGCTATATCTGCTTCCATTTTTTGGGGTTGAGTTGTTGAGCCAAATCGTTTAATGATTTCTCCATCTCGACCAATTAAGAATTTCGTGAAATTCCATTTTATTTTCTTATTGTTTGTTTCTGATGTTAGGTACTGATAAAGAGGATCAGCATTTTTTCCATTTACCATTATCTTTTCATGAAGTTGAAAGGAAACACCAAAATTCTTTTGACAAAAATTAGCAATTTCTTCCCCTTCACGAGGTTCTTGATTCATAAACTGATTAGAAGGAAAACCTAATATGACAAGTCCTTGATCTTTATATGTTTGATACAATTCTTCTAAATCTTTCAATTGAGGAGCTAGGCCACATTCTGTTGCTGTATTTACAATAACCAAAACATTCCCTTTGTATTTTGATAAGGAAACTTCTTCACCACTAATTTCATTAACCGTGTACTCGTAAACAGACATCTATAGTCCTTCTTTCGTGTACTCTTTTTTTAGAAGCTATTTTAATTCTTATATCAACTTTACTTACTTATTTTATCAAAGTCAACAAGAATGATTTTACCGATCCACTTTGTTTATCTAGATCTTAATGCACGGTCCAATTCACGTTTTTGATCTTTTCGTTTCAAATCTTCACGCTTATCGTATTTTTTCTTCCCTTTTGCTAGGCCAATCAATACTTTTGCATAGCCATCTTTTAAATAAACTTTTAAGGGAATCAATGTATTTCCACTAGACTTCGTTTCGTTCATTAAACGCATGATTTGTTTTTTATGCATCAATAGTTTCCGCGTTCTTAGTGGATCATGATTGAATTGATTTCCTTGCTCATAAGGACTGATATGAACATTATGCAAATAAATTTCATCATTCTGAATCTTCGCATAGCCGTCCTTCAAGTTGATTCGGGCCGCTCTGATAGACTTGATTTCTGTTCCCTGCAATACTATTCCAGCTTCTACGGTATCTAAAATAGAAAAATCATAACCTGCTTTTTTATTTTGAGCTAATACTTTACCGGTACCTTTTGGCATCAATGATCACCTCCTGATTCATTCACTCTTACTCAGTATTTCTTTTTTGGCTTTTTACTTTTAGCTGCATCTTTATAGAAAGGTTTGCTTTTATTTTTATTATTTCCATCTTGTTTAGGTTTATATGAAGAAGAACCACCTTTTTTACCATATTGCTTGTTTTCACGGCCTCTGCCTTTTGTTGACTGTTTGGGTCCATCATATTTCGGTGCATCTGGATCTGGAACAAGTTCAAAATCGATTTCACGTGTTTCAGGATCGGCTTTTGTTATTTTTACTTTTACTTTTTGTCCGATACGGTAAACAACACCCGTTCGTTCTCCAACAAGCATCATTTGCTCTTCGATATAGTTAAAGTAGTCATCTTTCATATTTGAAATATGGACCAGACCTTCAACAGTATTCGGTAATTCGACGAATATACCAAATTTCAAGACTGAACCGATGATTCCTTCATAGATTTCGCCAACTTTGTCAGCCATAAACTCTGTTTTCTTCAATGCATCGGTTTCTCTTTCAGCATCAACTGCACGACGTTCCGCTTTTGACGTATCTTCTGCAATTGCGGGCAAACGATTTTCCCATTTTGTTTTCTGAGCAGATCCAGTACCTTCTTCTCCATAAGAACGGATCAAACGGTGTAAGATCAAATCTGGATAACGACGGATGGGAGAAGTGAAATGTGAATAAAATTCTGCTCCAAGACCGAAATGGCCTAATGGTTCCACAGCATATTTGGCTTGTTTCATACTTCTTAACATCATCGTTGAAACAACTTGTTCTTCTGGTTTTCCTTTGACACTATTGGCAATTTTTTGTAACGTCATAGGAGAAACATCTTTGCTGGTCCCTTTAACGGTAATACCAAAAGCCGTAACAAATTCCATGAATTTTTGCATACGATCACTGTCAGGTTGTTCATGAATACGATAGATCAATGGAACTTCCATTTTTGAAAAATGTTCAGATACCGTTTCATTTGCTGCCAACATGAACGATTCGATCAAGCGCTCACCAACACCACGTTCTCTCAACACGATATCCAATGGCTTACCTGTAGGATCGACAATGATTTTAGCTTCTTTTGTATCAAAGTCAATGGCCCCTCGATTTTTACGATCTACCTCTAGGGTATGATGCAGAGTTTCCATTAATTCAAACATAGCTACTAAGCTGCTGTATTTTTTACGGGTCTCTAGATTTTTATCTGTTAATATTTCATTTACTTCAGTATAAGTCATCCGTTCAGTTGTTCGTATCACACTTTGGAAAACGTCATGTCCGACGATTTCTCCATCAGGTGTCATTTCCATTTCGCAGCTCATTGTTAAACGATCGACATGAGGATTTAACGAACAAATACCATTAGATAATCGTTGTGGAATCATTGGTATAACGCGATCGGTTAAGTATACACTGGTTCCTCTTTCAAAGGCATCTTTGTCTAAAGGACTATCTTCTGTCACATAATAAGAAACGTCTGCTATGTGAACGCCCAATAGATAGTTTCCATTATCCAATACTTTCAAGCCTACCGCATCGTCTAAGTCTTTTGCATCTGCTCCATCAATCGTCACCAGAACTTCATCTCTTAAGTCACGACGACCTTCAAGATCAGACTCGCTGATTTTTTCTGGAACTTCATCTGCTTGTTTCAAAGCTTCTTGTGAGAACTCAGTCGGGATTCCGTGTTTATAGACAATAGTCAAAATGTCGATTCCTGGGTCATTTATATGTCCCACAACTTTTTTAACGATTCCTTGCATGCTTCTAGGAAACTCATCATCTGGGTACAAAGTTATTTCTACAACAACAATTGAACCGTCAACTGGTTTAATACCTTCTGACTCAATAAAGACGCGCAAGTCTGTAATTTTTTTATCTTGTGGATCGATATATCCGTATAACCCGGTCTCTTCGATTCCTTCTTCACTATAAGCGTAGAACTCTCCAACTAATTGTGTAAAGTTGCGTTCAATAATGCCTTTTATTTTTCCTTCAGCACCTTTATCCGACCAAGGTTCAGCAGGTTTAATGATATCAACAGTTACCTTATCGCCATCTAGGGCATAATTAGTCATATTCGGTGGAATAAAAATATCTTTTTCGACATCTTCAATCGCAACGAATCCAAATCCTCGATCACTTGCTCTGAAAATACCGGTCAATACAGGATCGTTACTTGGCAACTTAAAATGTCCTTTTTTATTCAGAAATAGTTTGCCTTCTCGTTCCATTTCAGCTAAAGAACTGACCAGGATTTTAAAATCGGCTGCACTAGTCATACCCATTCCTTCACTGATATCACTTACTTGAAATGAAACTTTTTTGTGTTCATTCATAAAAACTATAATTGCTTCTTTTAACGTTCTTTTGTCGTTCATTTTTTATCCTCCATTCCAATCTAACTGTTTCAAAAAATTGCTAACATCTTCTTGCAAAGCTTTTCTATCTACTCCAACCGTTACTGCATGTTGGCTGTTTTCATACCAATGAAAATCAACCACTGAAGCTTGTGTTAATGCCGCCTTCAAAGCAAACGCTACCTGTGGATCAATCAATTCATCTTGACCAGCCTGTGCAATAAAGAAGGGATGTTTGATTTCACTAATATCCGTTTCCATTGATTGCGTTAGTTCGCCTATTTCATCTAATTGGTCGTCTAATTTCTTTTCGATTCCCGGCATGTAATCCTCTATTTCTATCTCGGAATAACCGGCTTTCTTTTTCAATGTCCGCACGTAAGTTAAAAATTCTTTTTTCACATTATTGCCTCTATGAAAATTCATTACTGGGGAACAAAACGTTCCACCCGCTACTATCGGTTCTCTATCTATCAGCATTTTAGTTGCTATCACACCGCCCATAGACAGTCCAAATATAGCTATTTTTTTATACCCTTTTTCAAGCAAGAACTGGATGGCTTCTTTCGCATCCTCAACCCAATCTGTTGGTGATGTATCTAAAATATCTTCTGGGTCTTTCGTTCCATGTCCTTTGAATAACGGTGCATAAACGGTATAATTTTCTTTTTCTAGCGCTCTCCCTAACATCCGCACATCATTAGGAGTACTAGAGTAAGCATGCATTAAGATGACCGCTTGAGGCCCGTTTTCAAAAAAAAATGATTTTATCGCCATCCTATTCTCCCTTTTCTCATTTCCTGTAAGTCTTTATTCTACTATTTTACTGTAAAATAAACTTTTTTCATACTTAAACACTGTTAATGCTATGAAAAGTCTTTGCACTAACGTTAGTCAGTAAAGGATGTTAAATTTTTTAGAAAAAAAAGCCACCTGAAGATTCAGGTAGCTTCACTAATTTCATTGATTAATTGCTATATAAGCGAGAGCCAGTGCCAATGCAAAGAATAAGATTCCAAGTACTACTGTAGTACGTTGCAATACTGCCTCAAATCCACGTGCTTTTTGTTTTCCAAATAATTGTTCAGCTCCGCCAGTAAACGCACTAGCAGCATTATTTGTTTTTGAAGGTTGCATAGCTACCACAATGATAAGTAAAACTGAAATAATTAGTTCAGCAATTAAAAGTGTATCGTACAATTTCATTGCCCTCCTATCTACCGTTTCTTCTATCCCTAACTTTAACATAAATTCTATTAAATTACTAGAAAATAAATGAAGTTATTCCCTTGCTAATTTACGTTTTCATTTACTTTCTAGGTCGTGAACAAATAATCCGCTTAGCAACTTTGGTTCGAACCAAGTTGATTTTGGAGGCAACACTTCTCCGCTGTCTGCTACCCGTATCAATTCATCGATTTTTGTCGGATACATAGAAAATGCTACTGTAAATGATCCTTTATCAACCGCATCACTTAATGCTTGCATTCCTCTGATTCCTCCAATAAAATCCACTCGTTTGTCTGTACGGATATCTTTTATACCGAATAAAGGCGTCAGCACGTGTTCTTGTAAAAGTGAAACATCAAGTCCTTTTACAGGGTGATTTGAAATAAAAGCAGGTTTTATGGTTAGTTTATACCAATCACCTTGCAAATACATGCCGATTGTTTTAGGACGATCCGGTTTATAACTAGCAGAAACTTTTTCAATCTCAAATTTTTCAGCTAATTGGTCTAAAAAGTCTTCTTCAATCAAGCCGTTAACTACTCGATTATAGTCTAAAATTGCTAGTTGTGATGCTGGAAAAAGAACGGCTAGAAAATAATTGAATTCTGCTTCATCTGGTTCGTTTGGATAAGTCTCTTTCCTTTTTAAAGCAACTTTTACAGCTGATTCTGTTCGATGGTGTCCATCGGCAATATACAACTCTGCTACATTTTGTTCAAATAACTTTTCCAATTGATTAATAACGGTTTTTTGGTCAATGACCCATACTTTATGTTTCACCTCATGAAAACTTGAAAAGTCATACATAGGTTCATTCTCGGTGACCCATTGCTCAATCAATTCATCAATTGATTCTTGATCTCGGTAGGTTAAAAATATTGGACTTGTATTTGCATCTGCTGCATCAATGTGTCGAATACGATCTACTTCTTTTTCTTCACGTGTAAATTCATGTTTTTTAATCTTTTTTTCTTGGTAATCCTTGATAGATGCACAGACCACTAAACCCATCTGCGAACGTCCATTCATTGTCAGCTGATACAAATAAAACTGGTCTTCATCATCTTGCACAAGCCATTTTTTGCTTAAAAACTCTTTTAAATTGCTGGCAGCCTTTTGATACACTTCTTCCGCGTAAGGAGAATTTTCTTCAGCTAGGTCAATCTCTGATTTATCAATGTGTAAAAATGATTTTTCATTTTGACGGCCTATTTTACGAGCCTCATTTGTACTCAGTACATCATAAGGAAGAGAAGCAATGTCGTTTGCATACTCTTCAGCCGGTCGAATAGCTTTGAATGGTTTAATTTTCACCATGGTTTCTCCTCCTATTTGCTATTATTATTTTTGATTACTCGAACATTTAAAATTCCTTCGACATTTCCCACCCTTTTAACAATCAGCGTCAACTTGTCTTCTGGAATAGATTCAATATCAATCAGAGTATACGCATAGTCTCCACGGCTTTTATTCATAATGTTTACGATATTCACACCATATTCGGCTAATCCAATAGATATTTGGGCAACCATATTCGTAATATTGCGATTGATAATTGCTAATCGTAGCGGAGAATTAAGAACCATTTCTACAGTTGGAAAATTAACGGAATGGACGATATTACCAGTCTCCAAGAAATATTTCAGTGTTTTTGAAGCCATTTTAGCACAATTGATTTCTGCTTCTTCTGTTGATGCCCCTAAATGTGGCATGACAACAGCATTTTCCATTTTAATTAGTCGCTCGTCAGCAAAATCGGTCATGTATTTTTTCAGCTGTCCTTTTTCAAGTGCAGAGATGACCGCATCTACGTCAACAAGCTCACCACGTGCAAAATTCAATAAGGTAGCCTCTTTTTTTACTAACGCTAGTTTGTCCGCGCTGATCATTGCTCTGGTAGATTCCATTAAAGGCACATGAACAGTGATGTAGTCGGAAGTCGTTAATACTTCTTCAATTGTCAACACTCGTTTGACCCGACTGGAAATGCTCCAAGCAATATCGACTGATACATATGGATCATACCCTACAACATCCATTCCTAAGCGATAAGCGTCATTTGCCACCATCGCACCGATTGATCCTAACCCTATGACTCCTAGCTGTTTCCCAGCTAATTCGGTCCCAACAAAACGATTTTTTTCTGCCTCTACTTTTTTATCGACATCTGGACCTTTGAGTGTTTTCACCCATTCTACGCCTCCAATAATCGGACGAACCGCTAATAATAAACTAGCTAGGACCAATTCTTTTACCGCATTTGCATTGGCTCCCGGAGTATTAAAGACTACTACCCCTTTTTTAGAGCATTCTTGTACCGGAATGTTATTCGTTCCAGCTCCAGCACGTGCAATTGCTTTCAATTGGCTAGGGAAAGTCATATCGTGCAAATTTTGGCTCCTTAATACTATGCCATCAGGATCATCTGTTTGATTTAACTGATAATTTTCTACTTCAAATTTTTTCAAGCCATCTTCGGCTATTGCGTTATACGTTTTAATAGCAAACATCCTTATTGATCCCCTTCCACTTTTGCTTCAAATTCTTTCATAAATCTTACTAATTCTTTCACACCTTCAAGTGGAAAAGCATTATACAAACTAGCCCTCATTCCACCTACAGAACGGTGTCCTTTTAAATTGATCATCCCTTTGCTTTCGGCTTGCTGGATAAATGATTTATCCAATTCCGCATTCCCTGTAATAAATGGAATATTAGTTAAAGAACGAGAACCTATAGAAACTGGTGAACGATAAAGGTTTGACGATTCAATAGCCTCGTAAAGTAAACTCGCTTTTTCTCGATTTATTTTTTCGATTTCCGTAATGCCACCTAATTCTTTGAGCCATTCAAACATCAATTTAGCTGCATAGATGGCAAATGTTGGCGGTGTGTTGTACATTGATCCGTTATCAACATGCATTTTATAGTCTAGCATCGCAGGTAAGTTTTCTTTTAGACCAATCAAATCTTTCCGAACAATAACAACAGTTAATCCAGCAGGCCCAATATTCTTTTGGGCTCCAGCATAAATCAAGCCAAAATCAGATACATTATATCGACTGGACAAGATGTTAGAAGACATATCAGCAACCAACAAAACGTCTCCAGCTTGAGGCACCTTAAGAAAAGCTGTTCCTTCAATAGTATTATTCGTTGTGATGTGTAGATAATCAAATTCTGAATCTACTAAGGGTATAGCAGGATTTTCAGTAAAGTTATTTTCTTTTGAACTAGCAATAACTTCTACTGTTAAACCATCCGTTTTTCGAGCTTCTTCTATAGCTTTTTTAGACCAGCTTCCAGTATTGACATATGCCACCTTATTTTTCCCTAAATTCATTGGCAGCATGGTAAATTGCAAGCTTGCTCCCCCTTGCAAAAATAACACTTCATAGTTTACCGGAATATCCATCAATTCGCGTAAAAGCGACTCTGCATCATTCATAATGGATTGAAATAATGAGGAACGATGACTTAACTCCATAACTGACATGCCACTGCCTTGATAAGACAATAAGTCTTTTTGTATCGTTTTTAATACAGATACCGGCATAATAGCTGGTCCCGCTGAAAAGTTATAAACTCGCTTCATTCTAATCCACTCCTAATTATATCCGTTTAAAACTAACCGGATTTTAATAAACCATGATTTTTATTATACCAGTATTTTCATATTTAAACAGACAAACTTAAATTTTTTTAAACTGCTGAAAAAGGAACTATCAATCCTATTTGTCATATAACTAAAAAAAGAGACCGGGAAATCCCAATCTCTTTTTTTGTTCTATAGAGTTTTTTTAAACTAAGGTTACTTTTTTTAAAAGCCTATTTAAAGCATTTTTTCTTTTTTCAATAAATCCATCATATATACTTTATTATCTGCCACTACTTTACGAATTTCTAATTTAATTCCTTGATCATTTAGATATTTCAAATTTTCTACATCTGCATTGTTTACTGCAACTGCATTTGTGATCATTTTTTTACCATCCGAGAAACTCATCCCACCAATATTGATAGAATCAAATTTAACTCCACCTTCCACTGCTCTTTTTGCATCATGTGGACTTGTAAACAATAGCATCGCTTTAAAATGATCAAATTTAGAATCATTAAAAATCGAAATCATTTTATCAACTGTGATAACATTTACAATAACGCCCGGAGGAGAAGCTTGTTTCAACAATGTTTTTCTCAACAAATCTTTTGCTACCTCATCACTGACAACTAATATACGATTTACTTTTGTCACTTTTGCCCATACGGTTGCAACCTGGCCATGAATCAACCGGTCATCAATACGAACTAAACGAATTTCCATTGGCATCCTTATCTATTCTCCTCATCAATCTTCTTCTAAAATTGCAATAATCTGGGTAAACAATTGTTTCTACCCTAACCTTTTTTATGCATCAACAATTTTAACAATATAAAATATTTCTGAATCTGGAATACTCATATTTAATTTTGATTCAAGCAGTAGATTCGCTTCTTTAATAGCTTGGTAATAAATGGAAGCCGTATCGATTTCTTCCTCTGGCTGATTGAGTGGATCTCTAAATAAAACTCGTTCGATCACACCTGCCATATGCATTAACAAGCCTATTTGAACGCTATTGCTGAGTGTTTTATCTAATTTTTCTTCAATGATCTCGGTGTAGTCCCATAAGATATTAATAAATTTACGCGGATTTAAGAAAGTGAAATAAGTAGCCAAATATTCTTCGCAAAGCTGCTTCGTGTCCATTGATTCAGCATAATTTCCTTCAGCATATTGCTGGTTTAAAATCACTTGTTTAACTTTCTCATCTCCTGAAGACTGAAATAATTCTTCTAAAGAAAGATGTGGAACGTTTAAAGATGACTTTGCAACTCCAGCAGTCGCTAGCACTTGATAATTTTTCGAAATCTTTGTAACTTCTTCCTCGATACCAACTAAAGAGATAGAGAAAATTTCAATTGTCTCATCGATAAAATCTTCTAATACACTTTCGACACGTTGTTTTATTCTTACAGCTGTTCCTTCACCCGTCGAACAAATGGTAATAATCGCTTTAGGTTTATTGATTCTTTGTTGTTGAGGTACGGTTAAAAGAACGGGATTATCTTCTGGAAGATTGCTGTACCCTCTGAAATTTTTCAAAGACCAGTAGACTTCATCTAATTGATTATCCATCAAAGATGTTTTACGCGCTGCTTCTAATACGAGTGGAGTCGTTACCATATCTAATGTTTGGATTGAGATATCCGTTTCTCGCATAGCTTTCACACCAAATGTAGTTAAAGATCCCATATCAACCAACAATAAGACACCTTTGCCTTCATTCACATTTTGGATTGCTGACAAAACTAATTTATAAGCTTGTTGTGGGCTCATTTCCAAAGGCATGTCCACAGCTTCAATATTTTTAACATCTAGTAATTTGGATACTACTTGGACCATACTGGTAGCTGTGGAGCGGCCATGCGCAGCAACGACCATCCCAACATCACCCAAATTATTTTGTTCTTTTAAAGATACCAGCAACATAGTCAAATACCAGCATTCTACTTCTGGAACAATAATTTGGTAATTTTCTTTCATATGATTTTTAATTATAATAGCTACTTCGTATTCGTTTTGGTAATTTAAAATCAATTTATCTAATTCACTATTTTGTTTTATTTGAACAAAACCTTCTTTTGAACGTTTGATGAATGAACTAAGGTGTAAACTCATGGCATATAAAAAATTTTGTTTAAAATGATACCCTAAATGTTCTTCCGCCATTTTCCAAACTTCTTTTGTTAATGTGATAACTTCTTGTTCAACGATATCTCTTAGGTTGTGTTCATTATTTGGAATCAATTGATTGGTTTTATAGAAAGATTTCAAATGAAGATTAATATCAGTTGTAATAAAATTCTCAATATCTTCTTGTGTCAATCCTTCGTCTCTGAGCATCACTGCTTTATCTCCAATGATTTCATATAAATTAAATGGCAATTCATAAGAATCTTTGTCTAAAATATAGACAGAGTCTTTTGGGTGGATTACCATGCTAGGTTCAAGATAATTGGATATTTCATTCAATTCTTCTCGATTTCTCGCAATGTTGAGTAAGCCTTCTTGCAATTCTCCGGTTAATCCATCCATATTGATCAGCATTTCTTCATTGTTATCCATGCTATTCAAAAAGGCTTTGGCACAGGCCAATTGGATGCTTGACTTTAGTTGACCTATATTTCCATAAGTAACACTTCCAAGCAATGCCTTAACAACATTTTCTTCGATAACAATTCGTTTATCAATACGTTTCGCTTCAATAGACAACAATAATTTAAGCAATTGAATACGTTCATTAGCTGGCCGATCATTGAATGCTGGCAGTTCGATCGTAATAGGGATACGTCTTACAAAGGTCTTCAATAATGCAGAATTAGGATCTTCAGTTGTCGCACAAATGATTCGAACTTTAGCTGAATAGCGTTTGTCAGTTTCCCCCATTGGCTGAAATGTTCCGGTATCCATAAAATAAAAAAGCATTTCTTGTCCTTCAGGAGGCAAGCGATGAATTTCATCTAGAAACAGCATATTATTATCAGCTTTCAGTAATAATCCTTCTTTTGCTTCTGTTGCACCCGTATAAGCTCCCTTGGCATGTCCAAACAAATGAGACATCAGTAATTGCGGGTTTTGCGAATAGTCTGCACAATTAAAAATAATCATAGATTGACCTGGTTCAATGATTCCCTTATCTTGCGAATATTGATACATAGCATTAGCAAAGAAAGTCTTTCCTGATCCAGTTGGACCAATAACGAGACTATTCAATCCTTTAGGAGGGTAAAAAATAGCAGCCTTTGCTTGTTCCATTTGATTTTTCAAACTACCATTTGAACCAATCATATACTCAAATAAGTTATTATCTTTTTTTATAGGATCATTTTGTTTTTCTATTACCCGTTTTTCTTTGATCAATGTTTCATCTTTATAGGATTGTACGACTTTCGACAAAGGTTTCCATTTTAAACAACTGCTATCAACATATCGCACAGGTCTTCCTTCAAGTTTCGCTACTTTTCCTTCGCGAACTAAAAGATTCAACTCTTTACTTACATTATTGCGAATAATATTTAGCGCATCAGAAATTTCAATCGTTGTCATCCCTGATCCGAATTCTATTTCATCACTAGTAAGGTTTTCAGTATGATTTTTAACAAACTGATAAACTAAATCTTTTCTTTTCATTTAGCTACCTGCTTTCTTTTAGTCTTAATCGCTTACATTTTATCACAAATAGACCAGTTTGTATCCTTATTTTTGATACAGTAAAATATGTGTATCAAAAATGATAACATTGTTCACTTTTTGTTCACTTTTAGAAAATGTTGCTTGTAACTGTAAAAACAAACCCATCTATTCCAGAAGAATTTTTTTTGAGTATCCCTACTATTTGACCTAGAGCAAAAAACACTTCATTAGTTGCGTTGCCTCAACTAATGAAGTGTTCCTCTATTTAAGAATTCAATTCACTTAAATTCTTATTTGTTTTTTAGGTTGTAGAAAGCTTTTTTACCTTCGTATACAGCTAAGTCGCCTAATTGATCTTCGATACGTAACAATTGGTTGTATTTAGCAATACGGTCAGTTCTTGAAAGAGAACCAGTTTTGATTTGTCCAGCATTTGTTGCAACTGCGATATCAGCAATTGTTGAATCTTCAGTTTCACCAGAACGGTGAGAAACTACTGCAGTGTATCCAGCTTTTTTAGCCATTTCGATAGCATCGAAAGTTTCAGTCAATGTACCAATTTGGTTAACTTTGATAAGAATAGAGTTTGCTACTCCCATTTCAATTGCTTGAGCTAATTTTTCAGTGTTTGTAACGAATAGATCGTCACCAACTAATTGAACTTTATCTCCAAGAATTTCAGTTAATTTTTTAGTACCTTCCCAGTCATTTTCATCTAATCCATCTTCGATAGAGATAATTGGGTATTTTTCAACTAAGTTTTTGTAGATTTCAATCATTTCATCAACTGTTTTTTCGCCTTCGCCTGAACTAGCTAAGTCGTAAACACCTTTTTCTTTGTTATAGAATTCTGCTGAAGCAGCATCCATTGCAAGCATAACATCTTCACCAGGTTTGTAACCAGCTTTTTTGATTGCTTCGATAATAACTTCGAAACCTTCTTCGTTAGAACTTAGGTTTGGAGCGAATCCACCCTCGTCACCAACTGAAGTAGCTAATCCTTTTGCTTTTAAGATTCCAGCTAATGCATGGAATACTTCAGCACCCATACGTAAAGCTTCTCTAAATGTAGGAGCTCCTACAGGCATGATCATGAATTCTTGGAAGTCAATACTGTTGTCAGCATGTGAACCACCATTGATGATGTTCATCATAGGTGTTGGCAATACTTTAGTATTGAAACCACCTAGGTATTGGTATAAAGGAACATCTAGGAAATCAGAAGCAGCACGTGCTACAGCGATAGAAACACCTAAAATAGCGTTAGCTCCTAATTTAGCTTTGTTTGGAGTTCCGTCTAATTCAATCATTGTTTTGTCGATTGCCATTTGATCGCGAACGTCAAATCCGATGATAGCTTCAGAGATAATTTTATTTACATTATCTACTGCTTTTAAAACACCTTTTCCAAGGTAACGAGATTTGTCTCCGTCACGTAATTCAATTGCTTCGTGTTCTCCTGTTGAAGCTCCTGAAGGAACCATTCCACGGCCGAATGCTCCGCTTTCTGTGTAAACTTCTACTTCGATTGTTGGGTTACCGCGTGAATCTAAAACTTCGCGAGCTAAAATATCTGTAATAAATGGCATTTAATTTCTCTCCTTTGAGTTTAAAAATTTTTTTGTGCCTGGGCTTTGCCCATGGCCTTATTTTAATGAGTTTAACTGTTAAATGCAAACACTTTAGTTTTTATCTAACAATTTTTTGAAAAAACTATTCATCAAAAGAATTCATGCAAAGTCTGCAGCTTTTACATAGTCATCTTTCGTATAACGCTTAATTGATTTAGAATCTACATTTATTTTTGAATCAATGATACACCGGTCATTTCAACTGGTTTTTCAATATTTAACAAGTCTAACATTGTTGGAGCGACGTCAGCTAAACGTCCGCCTTCGCGTAATGTTGCGCCTTCTTTAGTCACAATTACAGGAACTGGTACGGTAGTGTGTGCAGTATGTGGTTTGCCTTCAGGTGTAAGCATTGTTTCTGCATTACCATGATCAGCAAAGATAATTGCATATCCGCCCTTAGCAGTAATCGCATCTACTACACGTCCTAGGTTTTCATCAACAGCTTCGACCGCTTTGATCGTTGGTTCAAGCATGCCTGAATGTCCAACCATATCCGGATTTGCAAAGTTTAAGATAATTGCATCGTGTTTATCCGCTTCAATATCTGCCACTAATGCATCTGTAACTTCATAAATACTCATTTCAGGTTGCAAATCATAAGTTTCCACTTTTGGAGATGGAATCAAGATACGATTTTCGCCTGGGAACTCTTCATTACGTCCGCCATTCATAAAGAATGTAACATGTGGATACTTTTCAGTTTCCGCAATGCGTAATTGAGAGAGACCTTTATTCGAAAGAACTTCCCCGACAACATTTTTTAATCCAATTGGTGGGAAAGCTATTTCAGCTTTGATACTAGGGTTATACATGGTCATTGTAACAAGTTTAAGATTTTGCGCTCTTTGTCCACGGTCAAAGAATTCCCATTCATCATCGGTAATAGCATTTGACAATTGGATCGCACGGTCAGGACGGAAATTGAAGAAAATGATTGAATCATTATCTTGTAAAGTTGCAACCGGTTTTCCGTCTTTTTCAATAACGGTAGGCATAACAAACTCGTCAAATTTTTCTTTGTCGTAGCTTGCTTGTACAGCTTCTAATGCATTAGAAGCTTTAATACCTTCACCATGAGCTACAGCGTTATAAGCTTTTTCTACACGTTCCCAACGTTTATCGCGGTCCATGGCATAGAAACGGCCAGATACAGTAGCAATTTCACCTGCTCCGATTTCCATGATAGCTTCTTCTAATTGTTTTACATAGTTGATACCAGAATCAGGTGCAACATCACGGCCATCTAAGAAAGCATGTACATAGATATTTGGCACACCTTTTTCTTTAGCTGTTTTAATCAATGAAATCAAATGATTGATATGACTATGCACTCCACCATCTGATAAAAGCCCAAACAAATGCAAATTAGATTGATGTTTGATTGTGCTTTCCATTGCATCACTTAAAACAGGGTTTGTTTGAAATTCTCCATCTTGAATTGCTTTATCAATACGGGTTAAGCTTTGGTAGACAATTCGCCCAGCTCCAATATTTGTATGTCCAACTTCAGAATTCCCCATTTGTCCTTCTGGAAGACCTACATCTAATCCAGAAGCTTTTAATGTACCATGAGGGTATTTTTCTAAAAGACGATCAAGATTTGGTTTTTTAGCTTGAGCTACAGCGTTACCCATAACTTCACTACGACATCCTAATCCATCAAGAATGATGATGGCTACTGGTGATTTTGTCATTATTTAACAGCCTCCAATAATGCTAAGAATGATTCTGCTTCTAAGCTTGCTCCTCCTACTAAAGCTCCATCAATATCTGATTCAGCCATGTATTCAGCAATATTCCCAGGTTTTACACTACCGCCGTATTGAATACGTACAGCATCAGCAGCATCTTGAGAAACTGTTTTTGCAATTGTTTGACGAATAACGGCACATGTGTCGTTTGCATCTTTAGAAGTTGATGATTTACCAGTTCCAATTGCCCAGATAGGTTCGTAAGCAATAACTGATGCAGCTACTTGACCATTTGTTAAGCCAGCAATTGCTGCTTTAACTTGACCACTTACCCATTCATTTGTTTCTCCAGCTTCACGTTGTTCTAACGTTTCACCACAGCAAATGATTGGAACCATACCATTTTTGAAAATAGCATGTGCTTTTTTATTAACTCCTTCATCTGTTTCATTGAAAAATTCACGACGTTCAGAGTGACCAATAATAACGTAGTCTACTCCTAGATCTCCTAAAGCTACAGGGCTAGTTTCGCCTGTAAATGCTCCAGCTTCTTCAAAATGACTATCTTGAGCAGCAATTTTTAATTCTGTTCCTTCTGATGCTTTAACTAAAGATTGTAAAAATAAAGTAGGAGCTCCAATAACGGAATCTACTTGTTCAGAAGAAGGTATTTTTGTTTTAACTGCCTCAACAAATTCAGCAGCCTCAGCAGCTGTTTTGTTCATTTTCCAGTTACCTGCAATAATTGGTTTACGCATAACATAACTTCCTTTCTTTAATTGAAATAAATTATTTGTTTGAAATTGATGATACTCCTGGAAGTTCTTTACCTTCAAGGTATTCTAATGATGCTCCGCCACCTGTAGAGATGTGCGTGAATTGATCTGCAAAACCTAATTGCATTGCTGCTGCTGCAGAGTCTCCTCCACCAATAATAGTAGTTGCTTCAGTTAAGTTGGCAATTGCTTCGCAAACGCCAATTGTTCCATCAGCAAAGTTAGACATTTCAAATACGCCCATTGGTCCATTCCATACAACTGTTTTAGCACCTTGTAATTCTTTAGTGAATAATGCAGTTGTTTTTGGTCCAATATCAAGACCCATTTGATCAGCCGGTACAGCACCTTCATGAATTTCAGTTGGTGTATCATTACTGAATTCTGGAGATGTAATTGAATCGATTGGCAAGATTAATTTATCTCCGCCTTTTTCGATCAAGCTTTTAGCTAATTCAATTTTATCTTCTTCAACTAATGATTTACCGATTTCAATGCCTTTTGCAGCATAGAAAGTGTAAGTCATTCCGCCGCCGATAAGAACTTTATCTGCTTTGCTTAATAGATTTTCAATAACGCCAATTTTATCGCTGACTTTTGCGCCACCTAAGATAGCCACAAATGGACGTTTAGGTTCGTCAACTGCGCCACCGATAAATTTAATTTCTTTATCCATTAAGAAACCAGCAGCTGTTTCAAGATTTGAAGCAATTCCAACGTTAGAAGCATGTGCACGATGAGCCGTACCAAATGCATCGTTGACAAAAACATCGCCTAAGCTTGCCCAGTATTTGCCAAGTTCAGTATCATTTTTGCTTTCTTTTTTACCGTCAACATCTTCAAAACGTGTGTTTTCAAATACTAATACATCACCTGCATTTAATTGGTCGATAGCATTTTCTAATTTTTCACCACGTGTTTCAGGTACAAATGTAACGTCTTTTTTCAACAATTCGCTTAAACGTTCAGCGATTGGACGTAAACTTTTGCCAGCTTTGTCTTCTTCTGTTTTCACTTTACCTAAGTGAGAAAACAAAATAACTTTTCCACCTTGTTCAATTACATATTGAATAGTTGGCAATGCTGCTTGAATACGGTTGTCATTAGTAATAGCGCCGTCTTTCATTGGCACATTAAAGTCCGCACGAACCAAAACTTTTTTACCTTTTAAATCTAAATCAGTTACAACTTTTTTCACCATGAAGGTTCCTCCTCTAAAGAGCAATTATCTATAAAAATTTATTTTTGAAAAAATAAAAGCGAGGAAGCGCGTTGCCTCCCCGCTTTTTACTATTTCTATCCTAATTTAAGTCTCTTGTTAAAGATTAACCTAATTTAGCAAAGTAATCTAAAGTACGAATTAATTGTGAAGTATATGACATTTCGTTGTCATACCAAGCAACAGTTTTAACAAGTTGTTTGTCACCAACAGTGATGATTTTTGTTTGAGTTGCATCGTATAATGAACCGAATGTCATACCTAAGATATCAGAAGAAACGATTGGGTCTTCAGTATATCCGTAAGATTCATCAGAAGCTTCTTTCATTGCTGCATTAATTTCTTCAGCAGTTACTGATGTTTTTAGAATTGTTTGTAATTCAGTTAATGAACCAGCAGCAACTGGCACACGTTGTGCAGCTCCATCTAAAATACCTTTTAATTCAGGTAATACTTCACCGATTGCTTTTGCAGCACCAGTTGTGTTAGGAATAATATTAGCTGCTGCAGCACGAGCACGACGGAAGTCGCCTTTTGGATGTGGAGCATCTAATGTGTTTTGGTCACCTGTGTAAGCATGGATTGTTGTCATTAAGCCTAATTCAATACCGAATTTGTCATTCAATACTTTAGCCATAGGAGCTAAACAGTTAGTAGTACATGAAGCACCAGAAATAACTGTTTCAGAACCATCAAGAGTTTCGTGGTTTACATTGTAAACGATTGTTTTCATGTCACCAGTTGCTGGTGCAGAGATAACAACTTTTTTAGCTCCTGCTTTGATGTGTAATTCAGCAGCTTCTTGAGTAGTGAAGAAACCAGTACATTCTAATACGATGTCAACTCCAAGTTCTCCCCATGGAAGTTCTGCTGGGTTACGGTTGCTTAAAACTTTAACGTCTTTACCATTAACTGTAAATCCGCCTTCTTTAACTTCAACTTCACCATTGAAACGGCCTTGTGTTGTATCATATTTTAGTAAATGAGCTAACATGTTTGGTTCTGTTAAATCATTAACCGCAATAACTTCAATACCTTCTAATTCTTGAATACGACGGAATGCAAGACGTCCAATACGTCCAAAACCATTAATACCTACTTTAACTGTCATAAATATATTTCCTCCTTTAGGAATCATACAATAAATTTATTTTAAAGGGTTATCCCTGTTAAAATCTCATTAGCAGCACCTTCATCTGTGATTAACCACGTATGACCGGGTGCTTTTTTCATGTAAGCTTCAATTGCTTTAGCTTTGGATTTCCCACCAGCTACTGCAATCACACTAGCAATATTTGCCAGGTTTTTTGACTGCATTCCAATTCGGGGTATTTTATATACCACTTCACCAGACTGATCGTAAAATTCTCCAAACGCTTCTCCAACTGCCGCTTTATTTTTAATCAGAGCTAGAACTTCTTCATTCATTCCTCTGCGTTCCGCCATAAGCTTTGCATTACCGATACCAAACAAAACACAATTCGCATCATTTACTAACTTAAGCGTTTTTTTGATCCCAGGTTCTTGTAAAAGTGGTTTATATGTTTCTTCACTTACTTGTTCTGGTACATAAAGAACTCGGTTTTCGCCACCTGTTTTTTGCGCCATCAATGAAGTAATTGAATTCGCTTGAATATGAAGCGATTCTCCTAAACCACCTCGAGCTGGAACAAATAACAACTTTCTTTTTCGAGAAAGTGCTTCACTCATTTGATTCGCTACTGCCGCCATAGTTGTACCACCCATTACAGCAATAATATTATCACCTTCTGGAAGTAAAAAATCTAAAGCCTCTATTGTAGCACGACCTAATTCTTCATTTAATTTTGGCAGTTCATCTATATCACCGGAAACTATCACGCATTGTTCTATTTCTAAATAAGAAGCAAGTTGTTTTTCTTTCTCTTTCATTCCCAATATTTGACCCATTAACTGGTCTAATTGATGGTAAATAGTTTCACCTTTTTCGGTTAATTCCATCCCCATTTTTGAAGTTTTTATTAAACCTTGCTTCTTTAGGCCCTCTGACTCAGTACGTAAAACACGTTCTGTGATTCCCATACGATCGGCTAAAACTCTTCTGCCTACAGGACCTAATAAAAAGACATTGCGCAAAATGTGATAACGATTCTGAAGTGTAAACATGATATCTGGAATGACCTCTTCAATAACTGATAATACATTTTGCATAAGCGACCTCTTTCTACGTTGGACGCTTTGTGACCGCGTTAGTCGTTCGGCGACCCTTGTTACTTAAAAAAACAAGAGAATCAAAATGAAAATCAAACTATCAGTTTCCTGTTTCGGTTTTCTTATCATTTATCAACAGTACTGATAAAGGCACCATTACCATCTCTCACATCAATTATTGTAACAGTTATCTAGTTATCTTTCAACCATTATGTTTCTAAGTTTTTCATTAAATTCTACAAAGAAACTTTGACTGAATTATGTCTTTTTCACAAGTGTATTGCTGTTTCCGGTTGCTTCTTTTATTAAATACGTGCTTCTATTAAATCTTTAAGTTCTTGTTGTGTAATATTTTCATCAAAAATCTCTTCACCAATAAAGACTGTAGGAACCAGTACAACCACTGCTTCATTTGCTTCTTTTTTAATTTCTTGAGCTCTAGTCTCATTTGATTGCACCGCTAGATTCCTTTTTTCTTGTGCATAAGTTGCAATATCATCAAAATTTGCTAACCTTCCCCACTCATTTTGGTGTTCAAAAAAGAAATCTATTTCTTCAAGTGCTTTTTCAGGATCAGTGTAGTCTAAATATTGGTGTAACACATTTCCTTTTTTCAACCCCGATGATTCTTTATCAAAATGCTTAATGATGCGTTGCACTTTCCCAGCTGAGACATATTCTGCCAATAAGTCTTTTGAGTCCTCATACCACATTTTGCAATAAGGGCATGCTAAGTTAATAAATTCAATTACTTTAACTGGAGCATTTTCACTTCCAATTTTAATTCCAGTAGTTGTGTTTACTTGGTTAGCTTTTATATTACTAATATCCATCAAAAATCCTCCTCATTTGTAAGTTATTTCTATTATACAGACAATAGTAGATCAGTTAAACGCATTCAACTTATTCTTTTTTCAAGAAAAAAGAGATCGGAATATTATCCCAATCTCTTTCCATGTTATTTATTTACTTAAAGCAGCACTATTTTCCATAATTTCATCAATCAAACCATATGCTTTTGCATCTTCTGCAGACATATAATTATCACGATCTGTATCGCGTTGGATAACTTCAATTGGTTGTCCTGTACGCTCTGATAAAATTTTATTCAAGCGTTCACGCGTTTTCAAAATATGACGAGCAGCAATTTCAATTTCGGTTGCTTGTCCTTGAGAACCACCTGATGGTTGGTGAATCATGATTTCAGCATTTGGTAAAGCATAACGTTTGCCTTTTGTACCAGCTGTTAATAGGAAACTTCCCATTGAAGCTGCCATACCCATTGCGATAGTTTGAACATCTGCTTTAATAAAGTTCATTGTATCAAAAATCGCTAATCCGGCAGTTACACTGCCTCCTGGTGAATTAATATAAATGTAAATATCTTTTTCAGAATCTTGTGCATCTAAAAATAAAAGCTGAGCGATTACAGCATTTGCAAGGTCGTCGTCTACTGGACCACTTAACATGATGATACGGTCTTTTAAAAGACGAGAATAAATATCATAGGCACGTTCACCTCTTGAAGATTGTTCGATTACTGTAGGGACTAAGTTCATAATTTACTTCCTCCTCAATTGTTCATTTCTTTATGAGTAACTAAAATATCAACTCAATAAGTTACTAGACTCATTTTACTTTATTGGTCAATAAAGGTCAATTTTTTTGTTCGTTGTTTTTTTGATAAAAAAAAGTGATTAGAATTTTTTCTAATCACAAGAATGCCCCCTAAGGGAATCGAACCCCTATTTTAAGAATCGGAATCTTACGTGATATCCATTACACTAAGGGGACTACTACACTTAACCTAACAATGATTTAACTAATTTCTGTTGTTAGTAAAATACCAACTATTATAGTGTAGCCCAGTTATAATGAAAAAACAAGTAGAACTTCTATGCTATCAAAGTAATAGGACAAAGCTTAGATTTTCTTGTAATGAAGTTTTTTCTCATAACTAACCTAGCTTTTTTTATCTCAGATACTTATATCAATCTTATCACGTTTTTTTGTTCCCAATTTTTCTGCCATCTCATTCAGTTTACGTAATCGATGATTGATTCCAGACTTACTGATTGTTCCACTCGGAATCATTTCTCCCAATTCTTTTAAAGTTACTTCAGGATTTTCTAAACGGACCAGTGCAATTTCTCTTAATTTTGAAGGTATCTTATCTAATCCAATTGTATCATCAATGAACTTGATGCTTTCAATTTGCTTACTAGCCGCATCAATCGTCTTATTTAAATTAGCATTTTCACAGTTGACCAACCGATTGACTGAATTCCTCATATCTCTGATAATGCGGACATCTTCAAATTTAAGCATACCGCTAGTTGCCCCAATCAAGGCTAGAAAATCAGCAATTTTTTCGGCTTCCTTCAAATAAGTAATATACCCATTCCGTCTTTCTAGTGTACGAGCATTCATACCAAATTGATTCATCATTTGACAAATATCATCATTATGCTCCTCATAACTTGAATGGATCTCCAAATGGTAACGACTCGTTTCTGGATTATTGACTGATCCTCCTGCTAAAAATGCACCACGTAAATAAGATTTGACTTTTTGCGTATTGCCTATTACTTCATCTGAAACATGGCTATGAAGAAACATACCTTCCATAATAGATAAATCTGAAAGAACTTCTTGAGTTCCTTGTTTTAATCGCACAATATAAATATTATTTTTCTTTAGTTTCATTTTCCGGCGCACCAGTAGTTCACTTTCAACATCAAAATGATCTTTTAACAAAACATAAATTCTACGTGCAATGGCAGCATTCTCAGTTTGTACATTTAGAATGAATTTCTTATCCACCAAACCAACTGTCCCATTCATGCGAATCAATGCGGCTAATTCAGCTTTAGCATGCTCTCTATGAACTTCTAATTGCGTTAATTCTTTTTTCACTTCTGAAGCATAAGACATATGACAGCCTCCTTTCTCTTTTAAAGTTGGTTTACTAACTATTTTTTCTTTCTACACGTCTGTTATCAAAAGCCATTTTAAATAATTCATCTACAACTTTTTCTCCATTATGAAAGACCCCTTGATTTCTTAATTCAAGGAAATCATCCGATATAATGGAAGGAACTTCCTCTGCAAGTTTTTTAAAATTATGTGTTACTTGTACTAAATACTCATTGTACCGTTCAGTATCCATATAATTTTCTGGCACTTCGCCAATATTGACCAAAACAGTATCAATAAATTTTTTATTTAAGTGTTGATGTAATACACAGACATGATCTGCATCAGTAAAATTTTCTGTTTCGCCCAGTTGAGTCATTATGTTACAAATATACACCACTTTAGCTTCGGTTTCCGTGACTGCTTTGCCTAAGTCATTAATCATTAAATTAGGTAGAATACTTGTAAATAAGCTTCCAGGACCTAATACGACCATATCTGCATCATGAATAGCAGCAATCACTTTTCTAGAAGCTTTAGCCTCATGATCTTCCTCTGTTGTTGTTACATACACTCTTTCTATTTTTTTTCTTTCTTTTGCAATTTTAGATTCACCTGAAATTCTAGAACCGTCTTCAAAAATAGCATGCAAAATCAACGCTTCTTCTGCGGCTGGATAAACATGTCCATCAACCATCATCATTTTAGACAATAGCTGGATTGCCTCAAAAATACTGCCTCGCATTTCAGACATGGCAGCAATGATTAGATTTCCGATTGAATGTCCAGCTAAAAAGTGATCATGTGTATCAAATCGGTACTGAAAGATATCCTTTTGAGACATAGGAATGTTAGAGAGAGAAATTAAAACATTGCGAATATCTCCTGGGGGAACAATATTAGCATAATTTCTCAGTGTTCCACTGCTTCCCCCATCATCAGCAACCGTTACGATTGCAGTTACATCTGCTTGCTTTGATTTTAAGCCATTTAAAATGACGGGTAACCCAGTTCCTCCACCAATGACCACTATCTTTGGTCTATTTTTTTTTCTTTCTTGTATCATGAACGATTCACCGATTCTTTAACCTTTCCTTCATCACGGTGAGTAACATGAACAGGATAGCCATCAATTTTAATTTTTTGTGCAATCCGTTCAACCAAAGCTACAGAACGGTGTCTACCACCTGTACAACCAATGGCAATCGTAACGTTGTTTTTACCTTCTTTTTTATAACCCGGTAAAATATATTCCAACAAATCTGTGAACTTACGGTAGAACATTTCTGTTTCTGGTTGTTTCATCACGTAATCATATACGGGCTTATCCTGCCCAGTTAAGGGTCTTAAGTTATCAATGTAATGAGGATTAGGCAAAAAGCGTACATCCATAACTACATCTGCATCAATAGGCAATCCATATTTAAATCCAAATGAAACCATCTCAATTCTAAACGTCTCGGTCTCAGCTGTTTTAAAATCATCATTGATTTTTTCTCTTAATTGACGCGGTGTTAATTTTGAAGTGTCAATAACAATTTGCGCCCGTCCTTTTATTTCTTCTAGTAATTCTCGTTCTTTTTTTATCCCTACGATAACTCGTCCATTCATTGCTAAAGGATGTGTTCGACGGGTTTCTTTATAACGAGAGACCAATTCTTCATCATTAGCGTCTAAAAAGACGATTTTTGTTGTAACAAGAGATGTGTTATCCATTGATTCTAAGGCCGTTACAATTTCATCAAAAAAAGCTCTCGAACGCAAATCGATTACTAAAGCAATTTTTGTTAATTTACCAGATTCTTTAACTAATTCCCAAAATTTCGGCAATAAACTTGGTGGCATATTATCCACGCAAAAATAGCCTATATCCTCAAAACTTTGCATTGCCACAGTTTTACCCGCTCCACTCATTCCAGTAAGAATGACTAATTGTAGACTATCTACCATCTTATTCGCCTCTTTCTTTTGGTGCTTTTTATTTCATCTAGTTAATTATAGCACTCCGGGTGTTTCATGTATAGGTCATCTCAATCTTTTCAATAAAACTTAATTGTTTCTTAGTCATTTAGTTTATGGAAGAAATTTTATGTGTATTCAATTTCAAATATTTAACCACGTTAAAATCTTTAAATAAAAAACAACACAGTATTGATTCTCTGCGTTGTTTTTAGGCTTTTCTAAAATGAATGTCAAAAAGTAGATCTACATTCTTATTTTATTCATTTACAAGTGCATTAATGCTCTCTTCAAGAAGAACGACTTTACGTTCGATTTCGACACCTGAGTCATCACATGCGCCAATATAAAATTTTATTTTCGGTTCAGTTCCAGAAGGTCGAATAGCGATCCAACTATTATCTACCAATTTGTATTTCAAAACATCTGCTTTAGGCAAGTCAATTTTTTCTATCGTGCCGTCTTGCAGCGTACGTTTGCTAGTTGAGAAATCTTCTACACAATTTACCGCAATACCAGCAAATTCTTTCGGAGCTTCTTCACGGAATTTCACCATTAAAGCTTTTATTTTTTCAGCTCCGGTGATTCCTTGCATGCTGATAGAGATTGTTTTTTCTTTAAAGTAACCATAATCATAGAAAATTCTTCTCAATCCGTCATATAAGGTATCTCCATTTTTTTTATAATAGGCAGCTACTTCAGCAATCAACACAAGAGCTTGAATGGCGTCTTTATCACGTACAAATGGTGCAACAAGGTAACCATAGCTTTCTTCAAAACCGAATAAAAAGGTTTTGCTTCCATCTGATTCATATTGTTTGATTTTTTCAGCTATAAATTTAAATCCCGTTAACACATCTACCATTTCAACACTAAAACTTTCAGCAATTTGCGTAGGTAATTCACTCGATACGATTGATTTAAGTACAACACCATTTCCAGGTAATGTTCCAGCTTCCTTATGCGCAGTCAACAAATAATGCAACATCAAACTTGAAATTTGGTTTCCGGTCAATACCTCGTAATAACCTTCAGATGTCTTAACGGCTATTCCTAGACGGTCAGCATCTGGATCTGTTGCCACTAATACGTCGGCATCCACTTCTTTACCTAATTTAATCGCGTATTCAAATGCACCTGGTTCCTCAGGATTAGGTGATTTAACTGTCGGGAAATCAGGATCTGCTTCAGCTTGTTCTGGTACAAGATAAATGGATTCAAAACCAGCATTTTTTAAGGCTCTCTCACCTATCATTTTTCCAGTTCCGTGAAGCGGCGTGTAGACCAATTTCATCTCTTTGCTCATTTCTTTCACTAGTTCTGGATTAACGGTAACACTTTTTATATTCTCTAAGTACTCACTATCTACATCTTCGCCAATAATCGTAAGCAACCCTTGAGATTCAAGTTCTTCTTTTGATAATACTTTGATTTCAAGCATGTTTTCAACACTTCGAACATATGCTGTTAATGCATCTGCTTCTTTAGGTGGCATTTGTCCGCCATCTTCTCCATAGACTTTATACCCATTATATTCTGCCGGATTATGACTTGCCGTAATCATGATACCTGCAAATGCATGCAAGTGACGAACGGCAAAAGATAGTTCTGGCGTTGGGCGAAGACTTTCAAAGACAAAAGCAGGAATTCCATGTGCTCCAAGCGTCTTTGCAGCTTCCATAGCAAATTCTGGTGATTTGTGCCTTGAATCATAAGCTATAGCAACTCCGCGTTTTAGTGTCTCTTCTCCAAGACTGTCCATAAAAAGAGCTAGTCCTTCTGTTGCTTGTCTAACAGTATAAGCATTCATCCGGTTAACACCAGCACCAATAACACCGCGCATACCTGCAGTTCCAAATTCTAGTGGAGCATAAAATGCATCTTCTAATGTATGCGAATCATCTTTTAAAGATTTCAATTCATCTTTTAATTCAGTTTCTAAATCGCTAAAATTTTCCCAAAGTTGATAAGTATCTTTCCAGCTCATTTTAATTCACCCTTTACTAATTTAGTTTTTTCATATTTCGTTAACGCTTACCTCATAAGTATAACACTTCTTATTCTTCCTTACACACATTTCAATCTAAATGAGTTTCTAATAATTTAATTCATTCATTATCAATAGATTTCACCAGAAAAAAAACAATTTCATACTTTATTTTAAATCAAAAAAAGAAGAAACAAGATTTCTCTCATTTCTTCTTTTATACTTATTCATTTTTCTTGAACGTTACCTATACTGGCTTTTTATTTTTAGTTGGCAACTTTTGCTTCTAAGCTTTCTTTTAATTTTTCAACATAATGAAAAACAGCATTGCCTGCTAGGCTACCATCTCCAACAGCTGTTGCAACTTGACGCAATGGTGTTGCACGAACGTCACCTATTGCGAAAATTCCAGGTTGTGAAGATTCCATTGTTTCATTAGTTGGAATCCAGCCTTCTTCATCTGTGATTCCCAAATCTATGAACTTATCCGTATTTGGTAGGATACCAACATAAATAAATGCACCATCAGCAGCAAATTCTTGCACATCATTTGTGTGAACATTTCTAACTTTGACACCTGTCACTTTATTGTCATCTCCGTAAATACTTTCTACAGTAGAATCCCAAATAAAATCGATTTTTTCATTTTTAAATGCTCTATCTTGAAGGATTTTTTGAGCTCTTAACTCGTCACGACGGTGAATAATCGTTACTTTTTTGGCAAATTGAGTTAAATACGCTCCTTCTTCAACAGCAGAGTCTCCTCCACCAACAACAACCAATTCTTTATTACGGAAGAAAGCCCCATCACAGACAGCGCAATAAGATACTCCACGACCATTGTACTCATTTTCACCACTGACACCTAATTTACGATATTCTGCTCCCGTTGCTATAATAATTGCACGAGTTTTAAAGGTTTTCTTTCCTGCAAAAATCGTTTTGTATGCTACTCCTTGTTGAACTTCTTGAACATCTGCATAAGCATATTCTGCTCCAAATTGTTTTGAACCTTCAAATATTTTTTCTGATAATTCTGGTCCTAAAATACTATTAAATCCGGGATAATTTTCTATTTCTGCCGTATTGTTCATCTGTCCGCCAGGTAATCCGCGTTCTAACATAAGCGTAGATAAATTTGATCTTGAGGCATATAAAGCAGCTGTCATTCCTGCTGGACCACTTCCGATAACGACTACATCATAAATTTTTTCTTCTATTTCCATAATAAATCCCTCATTTTCCTTACTCGTTTCAATTAGTTTACACCTTTTAGACTAAAACCGCCACACATTTCACTTACAAATTAAAAGTAATTAAACCAATCTATTAGAAATCATTCAATTCCATCTTAAGTGTTTCTTGCAGTTCAGATGCTTCTCCAACAAAATCACCCTCGGGATCAAGTATAAGATATTGTTCAACAAATATTAGCGACTGTTCTAAATCATCTTTAAAAGCGTAATTATTTGCTTGAAAATAATAAGCCTCCGCAAAAATATCGCCGTTTTTTTCAATCAATTCATTTAAAATTTCAATTGATTCATCATAATCACCAGTATGTTGATGGCAAATTGCTAACTGACAAGAAGCAAAAATACTTTCTTCTTCATTTTTAGATAATGTTACTGCTCGTGAGAAGTATTTTTTTGCACGATCCATTTCATTCTTTTGAAACGCAATTATTCCCCGTTGAAAATAGAATTCACTTGTTGGAATAACTTCTATAATCGTCGCCTTTTGATTTTCTATTTCAGACATGTGCAGCCCTCCTCTAAAGTAACATTTGCATACCATTATAGCATATAAACCTTGTTTTTAATAGTTCTTGTTTATCCTTTTGGATACAAAAAAAGATGAACTATGATACATTCATCTTTTTGTTGAACGGTTTAATTTTATTCGTTTTCTAATTTCTTACCCAACTCAATAATGTATTCATTCAATGAATCTTTAATTTCTGGATGTTTCAAGCCATATTGAATACTTGTTTTTAAGAAACCAAATTTATCTCCAACATCGTAACGAATTCCTTTAAACTCATGCGCAAATACACGTTGCGTTTTATTTAAGGTATCGATTGCATCTGTTAATTGGATTTCATTTCCAGCTCCTGGTTCTTGGTTTTCTAAAATATCAAAAATTTCAGGAGTTAAAAGATAACGACCAATGATTGCTAAATCACTTGGAGCATCTTCAGGATTTGGCTTTTCAACAAAACGACGAACATTATATGTGGTTTCATCTACTTGTCCTTCAACATCGATGATACCATATTTAGATGTCTCTTCATGTGGAACTTTCATCACTGCAATATTTGATGCATGCGTTTTGTCGTATCCATTGATCAATTGTTTTGTTAAAGGAACTTCATCTTCCATCAAGTCATCTCCAAGCATCACAACAAATGGTTCATTTCCAACAAATGCTTTAGCTTGTAAGACAGCATCTCCTAAACCTTTTGGATAAGATTGGCGAACGAAAAACAAGTTTAAACCTGTTGTTTCTTCGACTAATTCTAACAGTTCCATTTTTCCTTTAGACTTTAGATTCGCTTCTAATTCTGGATTAGAGTCAAAGTGATCCTCAATAGGCCTTTTGCTTTTTCCAGTTACAATTAGAATATCTTCAATTCCCGAGTTGATTGCTTCTTCAACAATAAATTGAATCGTTGGTTTGTCTACGATTGGCAACATTTCTTTAGCCATCGCTTTTGTTGCTGGTAAAAATCTTGTTCCTAACCCTGCAGCCGGAATAACTGCTTTGCGTACTTTTTGCATATATTGTATTCCCCCAATTAATTAGATGATAGTTATTTATTCCCTATTTTATGCTTCAGATTTGCCATCCCGTTTCATTAAAGAAACGATGATATCTTCCACGTTAGCTCCATTGTACAGTACTTCGTAGATTGCTGCAGTGATTGGCATCTCAATTTCCTTTTGTTTGGCTAATTCGTATGCAGCTTTAGTCGTTGCGATTCCTTCTACAACCATTCCCATACTTTCGAGAACTTCTTTCAAACTGTTACCTTTACCTAACATGTAACCCGCTCTCCAGTTTCTAGAGTGGACACTCGTACAAGTCACGATCAAGTCTCCTACACCGCTTAATCCTAGAAAAGTCATAGGATCTGCTCCAAACGCTACCCCTAAACGACTTATCTCGGCCAGTCCTCTGGTCATCAAAGCTGCTTTTGCATTGTCTCCATAACCTAGTCCTTGCAATGCTCCAGCACCTACTGCGATAATGTTTTTCAAAGCAGCCCCTAGTTCAACTCCGATAATATCGTTATTTGTGTATACTCTAAAATAATCGTTCATAAACAAATCCTGAACTACTTTAGCAGCTTCTTCGCTTTTTGAAGCCGCAGTGATGGTTGTTAGATCTTTGACCGCTACTTCTTCAGCATGACTTGGACCAGATAAAACTACCACAGCTTGTCTTTTGCTTTCTGGGATTTCTTCTTCTAATATTTCTGAAATACGTTTATGACTCTCTTGCTCTAACCCTTTACTTGCATGAACGATAACCGTTGACTTAGTTATAAAAGGTACAATACTTTTCGCTACTTCACGAATGGCTTTCGTTGGGATCACAAAAACAATAACATCTGCATCTTTGATTGCTTCTTCAACAAGAGAAGTTGCTTTAATATTTTCAGCTAAAACGGCAGAAGGCAGATAACTTTTGTTGGTATGTTTAATGTTGATTTCATCTGCTTGTTTTGTTTTATGGCTCCATAAGCAAACAGCATTCCCATTTTCTTCTAACACCATTGCTAAAGCTGTCCCCCAGGAACCCGCTCCTAAAACAGCTACTTTCTTTGACATCTTATTCAGACTCCTTTATCTCTATTGCTTTTTTTTTGAAATTTTTTTCTTTTTTTCTTGCTTCATTCCATCTGTATAATACGGAACAGGTGGATAATCTCTTCTTCTATTGAACCATAGATAAATTGTTCCTAAAAATAGGACTAAAGATAAAGCTTGCGATACACGAATAAAATTAAAAATCCATAAGCTATCCGTTCTAAGACCTTCAATAAAGAAACGTCCAAAAGAATACCAAAGTACATAACTCAATGCCACTTCACCTTGTCGCAATAACTGTTTTTTATTGCGCAACACTATAATTAACATAAAACCAAATAAGCTCCATAGTGATTCATAAAGAAAAGTAGGGTGATAATAAACGCCACCAATTTCCATTTGTTTGATAATAAATTCAGGCAAAAACAAGTTTTCTAAAAATGATCTAGTTACTTCTCCACCATGTGCTTCTTGGTTCATAAAATTTCCCCAACGGCCAATAGCTTGAGCAAGCAATACGTTAGGCGCCAAGATATCTAGCATTAACCATATTGGAATACCATTCTTTTTTGTATACCAATATACTGTTAATCCTCCAGCGATCAAGCCGCCGTAGATTGCTATACCACCATTCCAAATTGCCAAGATTTGACCAGGATTTTCAATATAATAACCTAATTCAAACAACACATAATATAATCGTGCTCCAATAAAAGCTATTGGTAATGCCCAAAGAGCCATATCTACGATATGATCCCCTTTGATTCCTCTTTTTTCTGCTTCTCGTGTACTTAGAAAAATAGCTACAAATATGGCTGAAGCTATAATGACTCCGTACCAATATATCTCTAATGGCCCAAATGAAATAGCTATTGGATCAATAGTCCCTAAAAATCTGTTCATCTTTTAATCTCCATCCTTACTATTCAAGCGAATTTTTTTTGATCAAATTTTCTAAATTTCGTTCAAAGGTTTCGGTAGCATTATACCCCATATTTTTTGCTCGGGTATTCATAGCAGCACTCTCAATGATAACGGCTAAATTTCGTCCTGTTTTAACAGGAATTGAGATTTTTGGAATATCGACATCTAAAATGCGTTTTTTTTCATCTCCGCTACCCAGTCTGTCATAGGTTTTTTCTTTGTCCCATAACTCTAAATTAACAACTAGGTTAACTATTTTGCTTAACCGAATTGAACCAACACCAAACAAATTCACAACATCTATAATACCAACTCCACGAATTTCAAGTAAATGGCTTAAAATTTCAGGTGGTTCTCCCACAATTTTCCTATCATCCATCATGTACATTTCAACTCGATCATCTGCTACTAGTCGATGACCTCTTTGAATTAATTCTAGAGCTGTTTCACTTTTACCTACACCACTATCTCCAGTGATCATAACACCCATTCCATATATATCTACTAATACGCCATGCATAGATATTCGTTCAGCTAGCTGTGCTTCTAGAAAATTGGTTACATTACTCGATAATCGCGTAGTCGATTGTTTAGATGAAAGTAAAGGAATTTCTTTTTCAGTGGTTGCTTGTACCAATTCTTTTGGGGGTGTCAACCCTCTTGCAACAAGAAAAGCTGGAGTTTCTACATGACACATTCTTCTCATGACGATCAGCCGCTCATCACTAGTCATTTGTTCAGAGAATGATATTTCCGTTTTTCCAAACAATTGGATACGCTCCTGGGGATAATAATTAAAATAGCCAGTTAGTTCTAGGCCTGGACGTGAAATATCCTCAGTTAAAATTTCACGATCAAGAAATTCCTCTCCGTTATGTACTACTAAATTCAGAGAGTCCACTAATTTTTTTACAGTCACACTTTTAGTCATAATTTTTCTCCTCTATTCTAAAAATCATTTTTTCATTTTGATTACTTTATTTTTTCGCTTTAAAAACACTAGATAATTCTCATTTTACCATGTTAATGATACCGTTTAAAGGAAATCAAAAGAAAACCTATTCAAAAATATGAAATGCTTTAAGAATGCCTGATTTTCCAATTTTAATTTAATAAAAAAAAGGATTGAGACAAAAGTAATTGTCCCAATCCTTTTCTACTTATTAAGGTTTTCTGAACTGGCTATTTATCAGCATATTGACTAGTGATATTAACATGGCAATAAGCATAGTCGCTCCAAAAGATGAAAATGCAAAACCACTCCCTACAATAGCAGAGGTCAAACTTAACATTCCCGCATTTATAACTATTGTAAATAATCCTAGCGTTAAGATAGTAATAGGCAATGATAAGATAAACAACACTGGTTTTACAGCCATGTTTAATAGTGCCAAGACAATACTAGCACCTAATGATACCCAGATATTTTCCACATAGAACATATTTTGCAAAAAACCAGCTAAGGCTAAAAAGAGCACTGCGTTAACAATAATTTTTTGCAGAAATCTCATTAAAAGTCACTCCAGTCTTCCTCATCAACTTTTTTTCGTGGTTCTTTTTTTTCTGAATCATTATTACTTGGGTTAAATCCATGCATAGTAGGATTTTTATGATCGTTATATCTAGGTGCTTCAGGAATCAGTATAGCTAGAACGATATAAAGAATAAAAGGCGTTCCCACTCCAATCAAAGTAGCTGCTCCGTAAATAATACGAAGTAAAGTTGGATCAAAGCCAAAATATTCTGCAATTCCAGCTAGCACCCCGCTAACCATCTTATTATCTCTTGATTTTGTTAATTTTTTCATATCCATTCACCTCACTTATTTTTTTAGCTCTATTAACTGCTTTATTCTGCTTCTTTCAAAAGAATATCACCTGTTGTTGTTTCTAATTTCAACACTAATAGTTGAGTATCCTTTATTCTTCTAAATTCTAGAAGTTGACTTATACGATCTTTTTTTTCTTTTAATACCTCAAGATTTTCAACACGATTTTGAATAGTTCCTAAATTACTTTTCGCTTCGCCCTCAACGCTATAGTTTTTAGGGAAGGATACTTTTACGCTGCCATTGACAGAAGAAGCTGCCATACGAGTCAAGTCTTCGCCTTCTAAAGTAACTTTTACAGTTCCATTAACCGTTGATAAATTCCCGCTCTTAATTTTACCATGTGTGATGATTCCACCATTTACACTTTTCACCATCAAATCTCTCACAGTGCTATTTTCTACTGTAACAGTACCATTAACACCATCAGTTTCCAACATTGTTGCCGTAAGATTTTGGAAAATTACATTTCCATTTGTACATTTGACGTAGAAATCTTTTCCTTCTAAATCTTCAAACTTCACATTCCCATTCAACAAATTAATCGCTGTATGATCATACACTCTATTAGGAAGATAGAAGACTAAGTCACAACGTATCCGTTTATTTGGAACATGGAATACCATTTTTTCTTCTGTTACTTCAACAGTACTTCGTTTTTCAAAAGCTTCTAACGGAGTTGCTGTATCTAATTTTCCATATATTTTTATTTCAGCTGCTACTTTGATGTCTTGGCTATCCCAATTTTTAAATAATACGTTTCCGTTTGCAACTTTTATATCTAGAATAGATACAGAACTTTCAGGATAGTTGAATTCATGTGTGAATTTAGTTGAAGCTAAGCCAGGAACACGAACATTTAAATCTTTCCAATCCATATTTTCCATTACACTTGAGAAGGTGTTTTTCATAAACTTACCGAATTGGTTTCCAGTATCGACTACTTTACCCGTTACTTGGTTCAACGTTTCATCCATTGTTTCTTTCCAATCTTCAGGTATCTCAAATTTCTCTGTAATTTGTTTCTTTTGGGTTCCCCATTGTTTTCTTTTTACCGTCTTCAACTGATTTTCCAATGCTACTTTATCCTCTTCTAAGTCTTCAAGTTGCACTTTTAATTCATTGATTTCATTTTTCATTTGCTTCATTTCTGGTGCTTTTTCAGTATTTAATCCTTCTAAATCTTCCTTCGTTTCAAGTACCATTAGTTTTTCTTGAACTAATCTAAGTTTGCTTTTGACTGTAGCAATTTCTAGATTTTTTTCATCTAATTTAACCGAGTAAGAGGAAGCTTCATTGGATAGGCTTTCTAATATTTTTTCAAGCTGCTCACGGTCCTTTTGTTCTTCACTAGAAAAGTCTTCAGCTTGATTGTTTTTTTCAGATGTTGAAAATTCAGGAGTACTTGTCAAGTCTTCAAATTGAGGGTCTTCAGGACCTTTAGGTGGAATAGGCGGAATATTTTTTTGTTCTTCAGTATGAGTATGCGCTTGTTCTTTCTTAATTGCTTCTTTGCCTTCTTTTTTTGCTGCATTTTCTAATAATACTAAAGCTTCTTCAGTAGAGATAATTCCTTGTTTGACTAACTCGAGTATTCTTTCTCTTTGTTTCATGGTCAGTTCCTCCTTAAATTCTTCTAGTTTATTTAATAATGAATGATAATGGTTAGCTGCTATTTTCTTAGGCTACGCTGTGCCTTTGTTCTTATCATTATTATGCGTCATCTAAAGAAATTTGTCATAGGACTTAAGTACGATTTTATGGTCATTACATAGTCTCAACAAGAGTCAAGCTCTTCACGATTAGTTTAACATGAAACAAAAAAAATTTAAAAAGAAACACTTTAAAAAAAGCTGTTTAACCAATTAGGGCGATACAATAAACTAATTTGTTAGGAATTAAATTAGTTTAATTTTCCTGTTTGAAGGTAACAACCTATTCTTTCAAAAAAACCCTAATAATGGACTAAACTAATCCACTTATGCTAAAAATTATGGACCTAAAAAAGGGTAAACCAAACTGTAATGAATCAGTTTGATGTACCCCTTTTAAAAAAATATGCTTTTATTGAATCAATTTATATTTTTCTCTCTTTTTTTATCTCTTTTTAAGATTTCATCTAGATACTTACCGGTATAGCTTTTCTTCGCCTTAGCTACTTCTTCTGGTGTACCTGTAGCGACAATAGTACCACCACCAGCTCCACCCTCTGGACCTAAGTCGATCACATAGTCAGCCGTTTTAATCACATCTAAATTATGCTCAATGACTAAGACGGTATTACCCGCTTCAACTAATCGATTTAATACCACTAGTAAACGTGCAATATCATCTGTATGCAACCCTGTAGTCGGTTCATCTAGGATATAGAAATTATCTCCATTTGAACTTTTGCGTAATTCACTAGCTAACTTCATACGTTGGGCTTCTCCACCTGATAATGTTGTAGCCGGTTGACCAAGTGTCACATACCCTAATCCTACATCAATAATGGTTTGAATTTTTTTGCGAATTTTAGGAACATTTTCAAAAAAGATAACGGCTTCCTCAACTGTCATATTCAGCACGTCTGAGACATTTTTACCTTTGTACCTAACTTCTAAAGTTTCCGAATTGTAACGTGTACCATGGCATATTTCACATGGTACATACACGTCAGGAAGGAAATGCATCTCAATTTTTAGGATTCCATCTCCTCTGCAAGCTTCACAACGGCCACCTTTTACGTTGAAACTAAAACGCCCTTTTTTATACCCTCTTATTTTAGCTTCATTCGTTTGGGCGAATAAGTCGCGGATATCATCAAACACGCTTGTATAGGTTGCTGGATTGCTTCGAGGTGTTCGCCCGATTGGACTTTGATCGATATCGATCACTTTTTCTAACCCTTTATATCCTTCAATCGACTTGTATTTTCCAGGTTTTTGTTTTGAACGATTTAAATCACGAGACAATGTTTTTTTCAAAACAGCATTGACTAAAGAGCTTTTACCTGATCCCGAAACACCTGTAACAGCTATAAAACGACCTAATGGAAAATCGACATTCACATTCTTTAAGTTGTTTTCAGCTGCCCCAATAACACGAATAACACCTTTATCTTCTGCTCTTCGCTCTTTTGGAACAGGTATAAATTTTTTCCCAGATAAATAAGCACCGGTTAATGAATTTTTATTATTAGCAACTTCTTCAGGTGTTCCGATGGCCATGATTTCGCCACCTTTTTCACCAGCACCTGGACCTATGTCAATCAAATAATCCGCTGCCATCATTGTGTCTTCATCGTGTTCGACTACAATCAATGTATTTCCTAAATCACGCATTTTTTTTAACGATTCAATTAAACGATTGTTATCTCTTTGATGAAGTCCGATTGAAGGTTCATCTAGTATATACAAAACACCTGATAAATTAGAGCCAATTTGGGTTGCTAAACGAATACGTTGTGCTTCCCCACCTGACAATGTTCCAGCCGTTCGACTCAGTGTTAGATAATTTAATCCAACATTTTTCAAGAAAGATAAGCGATCATTCACTTCTTTCAAGATAGGTCTTGCAATCATTTTTTCTTGCTCAGACAAAGGTAAATCAATAAAAAATTGAATAGAATTCTCAATAGGATATTCACAGACTTCGCCAATATCTTTCCCAGCAACTTTCACCGATAACGCTTCTGGACTTAATCTTTTTCCCCCACAAGTTTGACAAGTTAACTCATTCATATATAATCGCATTTGGTCTCTTGTAAAATCACTACTCGTTTCACGGTAACGTCTTTCAATGTTCGTCAGTATACCTTCAAAAGGAATATCTACATCACGCATACCACCAAAATCATTTTTATGATGAAAATGGAATAATTCTCCATTTGAGCCATACAAAATTAACTCTTGATCTTTTTTCGGCAACTCTTCAAATGGAATCGTTTGATCAATGTTAAAATGTTTGCAGGCTTGTTTTAACATCTGTGGATAGTAATTCGAACTGATTGGGTTCCAAGGCAAAATAGCTCCATCTTTTAATGATAAGCTTTTATCCGGAACGACTAGATCAATATCAACTTCTAGTTTAACACCCAAACCATCACAAACTGGGCAAGAACCAAAGGGGGAGTTAAACGAAAACAATCGAGGTTCTAATTCACCAACACTAAATCCACAGTGCGGACAAGCATAGTGCTCACTAAATAGAACTTCCTCTTGTCCCATAATGTCCGCAATTGCATAACCTTCCGCCAAGCGTAAGGCTGCTTCAAAAGAATCAAATAAACGTGAACGAATACCCTCTTTCACTACGATTCGATCGATAACAATTTCAATATCGTGTTTTTTATTTTTCTCCAACTCAATATCATCAGAAATATCGTACATTTCTTTATCTACTCGTACACGTACATAACCTTCAGATTTAATTTTATCAAAAATTTTCTTGTGCTGTCCTTTTTTACCAGTAACAATTGGGGCTAATAGTTGAATTTTAGTTTGCTCAGGATATTCAAGTATACGATCCACCATCTGTTCAACAGACTGACTAGAAATTTCAGTCCCATCATTTGGACAAATTGGGTGGCCTATACGAGCATAGAGCAATCTTAAATAATCGTTGATTTCCGTGACCGTTCCTACTGTGGAACGTGGGTTTTTACTGGTTGATTTTTGATCAATAGCGATAGCTGGACTTAATCCTTCTATACTATCTACGTCTGGTTTATCCATTTGACCAAGAAATTGACGAGCATATGCTGAGAGGCTTTCAACATAGCGTCTTTGCCCTTCCGCATACAAAGTATCGAAAGCTAAGGAGCTTTTACCAGACCCAGATAATCCAGTTACCACAACTAATTTATCTCTAGGTATGGTTACGTCAATATCTTTCAGATTATGCGAACGAGCACCCTTGACGGTAATCTTATCATGTGCCATATACTTACTTCCTTTTTTAGTTATTTTTACGTTTCTAATTTATTTATAAATTTAATTTTAATGGGAACACAAAAAATAGGATAGCAATTTGCACCCTATTCATATCTTATTAGTTTATCATAATTCATTCACTTTGGCGAACATTTGTTCATATTTATTTTATTAACGAATCAGAAACAATTCTTTGAGTTATTTTTTGTAATTGATCTTGATTAGTAAAACTACTACTTAATAGATCTGGCAACACTTCTTTCAAAAAATAGGTTGCGCTCGTCAAATGTTTAAACTTTAAAATAGTTGTTAAAGATTCTTCATATATTTCTGTGAATACCCGTTCAGGATTGCCTTTTTGGATTTCTCCAAAAGATTCATACAATAGATCGATTTTATCTGAAACAGATAAAATTTGACCTTCCAGAGTATCATCTTTTCCTTCTTTTAATCGTTCAGAATAAGCGGCTTGAAATTCTTTTGGAATTTCTTTTTTTATAAAGTTTTCGGTCATTGAATCTTCTACGTCTGCTAACAATTCTCTTAATTCAGGCGTGGCGTATTTGACTGGTGTTTTTATATCTCCTATAAATAGTTCTGTATAATCATGATTGAGCGCTTTTTCATATAATGCGCGCCAGTTAACCTCATATCCTGCTTGTTCTTCTACAGTTCCTAGAAATTGAGCGATCTGAGAAACTTTAAAAGAATGTGCTGCGACAGAGTGCTCTTCGTATTTAAACTTTCCTGGACAACGGAAAATATTTTCTAAATCACTCAAACTTTTAATATATTGGTGCATCCCCATTTCGTTTCACCCTTCCCTTTGGTAAATTTTCATAATCCTAACATATAACACCTATTAAAGCAAAAGAAGCCTAATTTTAAACACCTAATCTTATACTCATTTTAAAAATAGCATTAGTCAAAAGATTTCATGTACTTGATTTACCAGATCTACACCATTGACCTAGAGCCATAAAAAAAGACGACTAGAATACTTATTCCAGTCGTCTTACTCATTTTATTTTATAGGAGTACTTTTGTTATGAGCATTTAATTCAACTACTTTGCCAGAATCCAAATAAACGATCCATTCAGAAATATTAGTTACATAGTCCCCAATTCGTTCTAGGTATCCAGCAACCAACATATAATCTGATCCTCCTAATACGATTTCTGAATCAACTTTCATGTGTTCAATGCAATCATGATGAATTCTTTTTGCATCTTTATCTACTGACCGATCACTTAAAGCTACTTTTTTAGCTTTTTCTGCATCAAAATTTACATAAGCATCTAAAACGCCTTGAACCATTATTTTAACTTTTTCAGACATTTCAGCAATTTCTGCTTCGACTTCATATATACGTTTAGTGCCCTTTACTCGAATAGTTGATTTTGCAATACTTACCGCATGATCTCCCATCCGTTCAAGATCGGCACATGCCTTCATGACCGTTACAATTTTTCTTAAGTCTGTTGTGACCGGTTGTTGCAAAGCAATCATTTCAAAACATTGTTTTTCCAGATTGATTTCATGTCTATTGATTTCTACATCTGCATCGATTACTTCTTGAGCAAGTTCTTTGTCATGGTTTACAAATGCTTTGACTGATTTATAAATGGCTTCATTAACCATTTTACCCATTTCAAAAAAACGAACGTGTAGATTATTTAGTTCTTCTTCAAATACGCGTCTCATTTTCTATCACTCCTATACCATTTTCTTAATTATGCAATAAATTATCCAAAACGTCCAGAAATATAGTCCTCTGTTTCCTTTTCTTTTGGACTTGTAAAGATTTGTCTTGTTTTTCCATATTCGATCAAATGTCCATTTAAGAAGAAGGCTGTATTGTCTGAAATTCTTGAAGCTTGTTGCATATTATGCGTAACGATTATCAATGTGTACTCTTTTTTCAGCTCTAATAACATATTTTCAATTTTTGCACTTGAACCTGGGTCCAAAGCACTTGTTGGCTCATCCAACAGAATAACAGATGGCTCAATTGCTAATACTCGTGCGATGCAAACCCGTTGTTGCTGTCCTCCTGAAAGGGAGAGAGCACTTTTATGCAATTTATCTTTAACATCTTCCCAAACAGCTGCTTTTTTTAGACTTTCTTCAACAATGGCATCCATTTTCGCTTTGTCTTTCATTCCTGCAATTTTCAAACCATAAGCAACATTTTCATATATCGAAAAAGGGAACGGATTAGGTTGTTGAAACACCATGCCAACTTTTTTTCTTAATTCTACAGTATCCATTTTAGGGCTATAGATGTCTCTATTTTCAAACATCACATTACCAGTAATGGTGACATTTGGGATTAAATCATTCATACGGTTCAAAGTTCTCAAAAATGTTGATTTTCCACAACCACTAGGGCCGATCAATGCTGTGATTTCTTTCGGCTTAAAATCTAACGATACACCTTTTAAAGCTTCATTATCGCCATAATATAAATGAACGTCTTTAGTTTCAATAATAAAATTGTCGTTGCTCACTGTTTTTTCCTCCTAACCAAAATGACCGGATACATAATCTTCTGTTGCTTGAATCTTTGGACGAGTAAAAACTTTTCTCGTTTCATCATACTCAATAACATTCCCAACATAAAAGAAAGCAGTATAGTCACTGATTCGGGAAGCTTGCTGCATATTGTGAGTAACAATAACAATAGAATAATCTTCTTTCAATTGTAAGAGTGTTTCTTCTACTTGACTAGTGGAAATAGGGTCCAATGCACTTGCCGGTTCATCTAATAACAAAATATCTGGTTTAAGAGCAATGGCTCTTGCGATACATAGACGTTGTTGTTGCCCACCAGATAATGCTAACGCACTTTTATTTAGTTGGTCTTTTACTTGATCCCACAAAGCAGCTTGTTTTAAGCTAGTTTCCACTGCTTCATCTAATACATTTTTATCTTTGATCCCATGTCGTCTTAAAGCAAATGCAATATTATTATAAATTGATTTACTGAACGGGTTAGGCCTTTGAAACACCATTCCGATATTTTTGCGTACTTCATAGACATCAACGTTTCTAGCATTTACATCAATACCTTTATACATGATTTTTCCCGTAACTTTAGCAGCTTCAATCTCATCATTCATGCGGTTTAAAGAACGTAAGTAAGTTGATTTTCCACAACCACTCGGTCCAATGAGAGAAGTAATCTTGTTTTCTTCAAATTCTAATGAAACTCCTTTAATGGCTTCATTCTCGCCATACCAAACATGTAGGTCTTCGGTAGATAGATCAATCGTCGTACCGGGAGACATTTTTAAAATATTTGTTTCTAATTTAGCTTGATTGGGCATTACTCAAATCCTCCTAGTCTAACTGAATCTTTACTGTACTCCATTTATAGTAGTTATTAAGCAGAAGTAGCTTTCTTTTGAAGTTGTCTTCCTAAGTAACGAGCAACTAAATTAAACAGCAATACTGCAATGACCAATACAGCTGAAGCTCCTGCAGACACTTGTGCTCCGTCTGGCATTACACCTTCACTGTTGATTTTCCATATATGGACCGCCAATGTTTCAGCTGGTCTCGTAATATTTAACGGACTAGTGATCGATTGTGGATTCCAGTTGGTAAAATCTAGCGCAGGTGCACTTTGTCCAGCCGTATAAATCAAAGCTGCTGCTTCTCCAAAAACACGTCCGGCTGCTAAAATCATACCGGTTAAAATCCCAGGTAAAGCTGCGGGAAAAATAATACGAGTAACTGTTTCCCAACGAGACAACCCTAAAGCCAGTCCAGCTTCCCTTTGAATACTCGGTATAGCTTGCAAAGAATCTTCAATAGTTCTTGTTAATAAAGGCAGATTGAAGATCGTTAGTGCGAGAGCTCCAGAGAGGATTGAAAATCCATAACCAAATTGAATAACAAAAATCAAAAATCCAAAAAGTCCAACAACTACAGAAGGCAAAGAACTCAATACTTCTATCGCCGTTCTGATGACATCTGTTAACCAATTTTGTCGTGCATATTCTGATAAATAGATAGCCGCACCTAAAGCTAAAGGCGTACTGATCAGCATTGTTAAGAACAATAAGTAGAATGAATTAAATAATTGAATGCCAATCCCACCACCAGCTTGAAACGATCTTGTTGGTCGAGTTAAAAATTCCCATGAAATTTGCGGTACGCCTCGCACTAGAATAAAAGCTAAAAGGCTGAATAAAATAAGAACAATTACGATTGATAAAGCGTACAAGACGCCGACTGCGAATTTATCCCACTTTTTTGCATTCATTTTTTTATAGCCCCTTTCTTACCGATCCAACGCGTTAAGATATTAAAGAATAGTGCCATGACCATTAAAATCAAAGCTAAAGACCAAAGAACATTGTTTTCTAATGTACCCATAACTGTATTCCCCATACCCATAGTCAAAATACTGGTTAAGGTTGACGCAGGTGTGATTAAATCGGTTGGCATTAACGCTGCATTCCCGATAACCATTTGAACAGCTAAAGCTTCTCCAAAGGCACGTGCCATCCCAAAAACAACTGCTGTCAACAAGCCTGGTGTTGCGCTTCTTAATACAACTTTATAAATAGTTTGCCATCTTGTTGCACCCATAGCAAGAGAGGCTTCACGGTAATATCTGGGCACCGCATTTAGCGCATCTACCGCCATGCTTGTTACTGTTGGTAAAATCATAACGAATAGTACTAAAGTAGCGGATATGATCCCAAATCCAGTACCCCCAAAAATAGAGCGGAAAAAAGGAACGATTACTGTTAATCCAATGAATCCATAAACAACAGATGGGATTCCTACTAACAATTCAACAACCGGCTGTAGAATTCTTTTACCAGTTGTTGGTGAAATTTCCGTCATGAAAATTGCTGCACCGATTGCAAAAGGTGTGGCTAATGCTGCTGAAAGCAAGGTAACTAAAAATGATCCTGTAATCATCGGAAGTGCTCCAACAAGTGGTTGACCATTTTCGCCAACATTACCAGGATTCCATACTGAACCGGTTAAGAAATCCCAAAAAGAAATGCCATCTATAAAGAACGTAGAGAGTCCTTTGCTGGTAACAAAATACAAAATTGAAGCAACTACAAGTACGATAATCGCGATACAAATAAAACTAATCGTTTTCCCTAATTTTTCCAGTCTGCCTTTTTTTGAGTTTCCAAGTAATCTTGCTTGAATCTCTTCCAAAAGAAGCCCTCCTCTTATATCAAATATAACAAAACAAGTTGAAGGCGAATTTTCATATTAAATAGCCGTCTTCAACGATATGCTATCTGTTCTTCTGCTTGATCTTGCTCTGCATTAATTTATCTATTCTACAGGAACTCTATTCCCCTCAACATCTCGCTCTACTTCCATTTGACTGGTTGGAATGTAGCCGACTGCTTCAATTAAGGTTGATTGAACCTCGTCAGATAAAATGTATTCAAGAAAATCTTTTGTCAAACCAGTAGGTTCACCATTCGTATACATGTGTTCATAAGACCAGATTACCCAATCATTTGTTTTTACATTTTCAACTGTTGGTTCTACTCCATTTATTGATAAAGCAACAACATCCTCATTTACATATGAAAAACCAACGTAGCTGATCGTACCTGGAGTACTGGCAACAATTTGTCGTACTGTACCACTTGATTCTTGTTCTTGCGTAATGATACTTTTTTGGCCTTCTTCTAGTACCCATTGTTCAAATGTTGCACGGGTTCCACTCCCAGAAGCACGATTTAATACTGTTATTGTCAAATCTTTACCACCAAGTTCTGACCAATTAGTGATTTCTCCTCTAAAAATTTTGTTTAATTCTTCTAAGCTGATATCCGTTACTCCAGTACCTGGTGTAACGATAGGAGTAATACCTACCACAGCTACGCGATGGTCTACTAATTTAGAAGCATCTATACCCTCTTTTTCTTCCGCAAAAATATCTGAATTCCCAATATCTACTGCATCTGCAGCAATTTGGCTTAATCCAGTTCCACTACCTCCACCTTGTACATTAATAAATTTACCAGCATTTTCAGAACCGAATTGTTCACCGGCCGCTTCCACAAGAGGTTGTAAAGCAGTTGATCCAACTACTGTGATGGACTCTTGTTCTACCACCGGTCCACACGCTGTCAGAACAAACCCAAATGCGATAATTAACATAAGCCGACTATTTTTTAGTTTCATTTTATACCTCCTAGGTATTTACCTAAATTACATACTTCTTAATAATAACGTAATATACAAAAAGTTACATAAGATAATTGTAAATTTTACGTAAAGAACATTGTATTCTGATATCATTTTACCTTTTTTCAAAATAAAAGACTACAAAAAAGCGTCAAATAAAGCTTTAGCTCTATTTGACGCTTTTTTATTTAGTTATTTCCCCAAAATCTAAATGAGATTTCTCTTATCTAATTCCAACTTTAAAATAGCAATTTGTTCATATTTTATTATTTATTATTTGCTTTTTACTTGTATTTAACTCTACAACTTTACCAGTTTTTAAATAGACGATCCATTCACAAATATTTGTACCATAATCACCGATTCGTTTTAAATAACTTGCTACAAGCATATAATCTGTAGCTCCTAAAACCAATTCAGGATCCTCTTTCATTTCATCAATACATTGTTTATTAATTTCATAAACCTTATGATCAATATCATTAATAGCTGTTGCTAGACTTTTTGCTTTATTGGCGTCTTCTTTAATATAGGCTTTTAGCACACCTTCAACCATCACTTTTACTTTTTCTGAAAGCACGGCTATTTCTGCTTCAATTTTAGGAACTCTTTTATTTCCTTTAACTCGAATAGTCGATTTAGCTACACTTACCGCATGATCTCCCATTCTTTCTAAATCAGCACTAGCTTTCATGACTGTTACAATTCTCCTTAGATCACTTGTAACAGGCTGTTGCAATGCAATCAGTTCAAAACATTTTTTTTCTAACTCTATTTCTCGTGCATTGATCAATATATCATTTTCAATAACCTGTTGAGCTAGTTCTTTATCATGATTCGTAAACGCCTTAACCGATTTATAGATGGCTTCATTAGCCATCATACCCATTTCAGAAAAATGAACATGTAGATTCGCGAGCTCTTTTTCAAATGTTTTTCTCAATTCATTCTCCCCCATTTCTTATTAGGATGATCAACCAAAACGACCTGAAATATAATCTTCTGTTTGTTTTTGTTTAGGATTTGTAAATATTTTTCTTGTCTCTCCGGTCTCAACAATTACCCCATTCAAGAAAAAGGCAGTTCTATCAGAAACACGAGAGGCTTGTTGCATATTATGAGTTACCATTACAATCGTATAATCTTCTTTTAAAACAGTAACTAATTCTTCGATTTTAGCTGTCGAGATAGGATCTAAGGCACTTGTAGGCTCATCCATTAATAATATCTCAGGTTCAACTGCTAATGCGCGTGCGATGCAGATTCTTTGTTGTTGTCCACCAGATAGAGATAAGGCATTTTTTTTCAAATCATCTTTTACTTCCTCCCAAATGGCTGCTCCTCGAAGACTTTTTTCTACTAATTTATCCAGCGTCTTTTTATCTTTGACACCATGCGTTCTGGGTCCATAAGCAATATTGTCATAAATACTCATTGGAAATGGGTTCGGTTGTTGAAAAACCATGCCAACTTTTTTACGTAGCTCATTTACATTAAAATCTTTTTTATAAATATTTTTTTCATCTAAGAGAATTTCTCCCTCAATCTTGCAACCTTCAATCAAATCATTCATTCGATTCAAACTCTTGATCAAAGTCGATTTACCACAACCTGATGGTCCGATAAAAGCAGTGATTTTATTTTTAGGGATTTCTAAATTAACATTGTGTAAAGCTTGAAAATCATCATAGAATAGATTTACATTTTTTATGCTTAATTTACTCATTATCTTGTCCCCTTTGTCAGTCTGTTACTCAAAAATGTTGACAATCCGTTAATAACTAAAACAAATACAATTAATACAACCCCTGTTGCATATGATTCATTTACATGAGTTCCTTCACTTGATAAAACATACATGTGCAAAGCTAGCGTTCTTCCTGAAGAAAACAAACTATCTGGCAAGTTGGTTGAACTTCCTAACGTGTACAATAGTGCTGCTGTCTCGCCGACAACTCTTCCGCTAGCAAGGATTACACCCGATAAAATACCTGGCATTGAAACGGGTAAAATGACTTTAGAAATCGTTCTTAATTTACCTGCACCTAAAGCAAAACTAGCTTCTCTTAATGAATCATTTACAGCTAATAAAGCTTCTTCCGTTGAGCGAATGATCAAAGGTAAAACCATGATTACGGAGGTCAATACTCCTGCTAAAACAGAATATTGAAATCCTAAAAAAGTAACAAAAAATAACATCCCAAACAATCCATAGACAATTGATGGTACTGCTGCTAAAGTGTCCGTTGCAATTCGAATAATTTCAACGAATTTATTGCCTTTTTTTGCATATTCAACTAAATAAAAACCAGTAAATACACCAATAGGAGTCGCAATCAATAATGTCATCCCTACTACGATAAACGTTGTAATTAGTGAGGGCATCAATGATACATTATCGGTTGTATAGTTCCATGCGAACATTTCCATATTAAGGTAGGGTATCCCTTTAATTAATATAAATCCGACAACATAAAACAATGATCCAAACGTTACAGCTGCTGCTAAATAAATTAAACCTCTCATTAATTTGCTGGCCATAATTATTTAGCCCCCTTTCTCTTAATGATCAAGAAAGTTCCGTTAATGATCAAAATGAATACAAACAGAACAACTGCTGTTGCAACAAGTGCTTCTCTATGAGCACCACTTGCATACGCCATTTCTAATACAATATTTGTTGTCAAAGTACGAACACCCAATGTTAAACTTTCAGGTATAATAGGTTGATTTCCAGCAATTAAAACAACTGCCATAGTTTCTCCAATCGCACGTCCAATACCTAAAATAACAGAAGAGATGATCCCTGATTTAGCAGCTGGTACAATGACCCTCATAACTGACCGTTCATGAGTCGCTCCTAAAGCCATACTTCCTGTATAATAACTTCTTGGGACAGCTCGTATAGATGATTCTGACAACCCAATAATTGTTGGAAGAATCATAATTCCAAGTAAAATGATTGCTGTCAACATATTCATTCCTGTACCACCAAAAATTTGACGCATGATGGGTACAATAGCTTGTAAAGCAAAGAATCCGTAAACGATAGAAGGTATAGCAGCCATTAAATTGACTGCTGGCTTCAAAAATTTGTGTAACCAGGCTGGACAAAACTCTGCCATGAAAATAGACGTTAATATACCTATAGGCACACCCACAATAATTGCACCAGAAGTTACGGCTAAAGACCCCAAAATCATTGGCAATATACCAAATGATGCGGGTGTGTTAGAAGGTGACCAATTTCGACCAAATATAAATTCAGACACCCCGTAGTCAAGTATAAAAGGAACGCCACCTGCAAAAATAAAAATACAGATTAAAATGATAGCCAAGACTGATGTCAGAGCAGATAGAAAAAAGACACCTTGCATGAATCTATCTAATTTTTTCGTCTTCATATAGTTCTCCTTTAACATAAACCAGAATAAATCATCCATAAATACATTTATTTCCAATTGTATTTATGGATAATTGTAAATAATTTTACCCACTTTTATCCATAAATGAAAACCCAACCTATGGCTATTTTTGCCAATACTAGGTTGGGTTCGTTTGTCAATTTTGCAATTGACAGAAACTTGTTTTCATAAAAATGACCAAAACTCTTCTGATCATTTTTATTTAGTGCCTACTTATTCAGCAACTTCATCCCAAGTTGTTACTTCACCTGTAAAGATTTGTCTAACTTGTTCCATTGTTAAGTCTTCAATACCATTTTCATTATTTACAATTACTGCAATACCATCAATAGCAAGCGGTTCAGCAGTTAAAACTTCTAATTCTTCGTCTTTTAGTTCACGAGAAGCCATTCCGATATCAGCTGATCCGTCCATTGCTGCAGTCATACCAGCAGAAGAACCGTTAGAAGTAACATCAATTGTTACATCTGGATTAAGAGCTGTGTACCCTTCAACTAAAACTTCCATTGCTGGAGTTACAGAAGTTGAACCGACAACACTAATATTTCCTGACATTCCATCAGTTGTTTCAAATGCAGGAGCATCTGTTACTGCTTCAACATAACCTTCGCCAACGACGATTTCTTGTCCTTCAGCGCTCATGATATAACTCCAGAAATCTTGAGCTACTTCGCTTAATTCTCCGTTATAAGCAACATTAAATGGACGAGCAATGGCATATGATCCATCTTGAACGGTTTCAGGAGTTGCTGCTATTCCTTCAATAGTCACTGCTTTAATAGTATCATCTAGCGAGCCTAATGAAATGTATCCTACTGATGAAGGATCTCCAGCAACTGTTGTCATAACTCCGTTTGTACTATTTTGAATCGTCGCTGCAGAGTACGTATTATCTGTTTCAGTATCGCCTTCAGCTACTAGCACACCAGTAATTTCTGTAAATGCTCCACGAGTACCGGAACCATCTTCTCTTGACATAACATTGATTGTTTGAGAAGTATCAAATTCTGCCGCACCCTCTGATGAATCTGTTGAACCTGAATCTGTTCCACAAGCTGCTAATGTTATCCCCAAGCCAAGTGTTAAAGTCATTTTTGATAGTTTTGTAATAGTCATTTTCCCCATCCTTTTCAGTAATAGTGTTGGACACTGTTACCCTCGTCCACATAACCTATCTTAAACAATGAATATTAATTTCAGTCTCACTTTATGTAATTTTTCTATTGATTTTTGTAAAGAGTGTTAATTTTTTGTAAAAGTCGTCTTGTTTATTAGACATAAAAAAAAGCCTTGAGATTATATCTCAAGACTTTTTAGCAAACTTCGCTTTTTTTTACCACTACTAATGTACTAAATTAGTTGTTTGGGTTGAGTAGGCAGTCTTACAATGAAAGTCGTTCCTAGTCCAAGCTTACTTTCAACCGTTATGAATCCATTCAAGTTTTCAACTAAATATTTAACGATGGATAACCCTAGTCCCGTTCCACCAGAATTACGACTACGAGCTTTATCTACTCTATAAAAACGTTCGAAAATCCGATCTTGCTCATCTTCGGGTATTCCCATCCCATTATCTGATACCTTGATTACAGCAAAATCAGCTTCTTTTTTTATGGAAACTTCTACTTTACCGCCTTCTTGAGTGTAGACGACCGCATTGTTGATCAGGTTGGCTAATATTTGTTTTAACCGACTACTATCTCCGGTAATAAACAAGTTATCCTCTTCAATTATATTAAGTTTCATTTCTTTCTCATCCGCTTTTTGCTTAACGAGTTGGAACGTTGACTTAACGGCTTCTGTAAGATTAATTTCTTCTACTTTCATTGGTACTTGCTTTTGTTCCAATTTTGATAATTCAAGAATATCATTTACTAAAAAATCTAATCGGCTGCTCTCAGCTAACATAATTTCTAAAAATTGTTTTAAGACTTCTTTATCTTCCATCGCTCCATCCAATAAGGTTTCTGAAAAACCTTTAAGAGCTGTAATAGGCGTTTTTAATTCGTGTGAAGCATTCGTTACAAAGTCAGTTCGTACTTTTTCTAGTCTTCTAATTTCTGTAATATCATAAAGCAAAACAATTAAATTATGCTCTCCAAGTTCTTTTCCCTCAATAGGGATAATGTTTGCATCTACAATTCTATCTTTGGGGTAATAAAAGTAAATTTCATCATTTTGTTTTTCATTTTTTTGGTAAGCTGTTTCAATCATATGACTTAATCCATAACTCTTTGTCGCCTCAACGTAAGAATTTCCAATTAATTTGCTAATATCCTCACCTAAAATAATACTCATAGCGGGATTCACCATTTTTATTGTCCGGTGTTCATCGATCAGCATAACGCCGATAACTAAATGGTTGATCAGCTCAGAAAGACGTTTATCATTTTGAACAATTTCTTGTGTTTGTTCTTCTAAACTTGTAGCTAGGTCATTGATTGTTTCTCCTAAATCAGCCACTTCTCCATACGCATTCCCCGTATACCTAGCATCATACCTTTTTGCTGAAAGACTTTCCGCTACTTCCATGATATCATTAATTGGTTTCGCTATACGTTTGGTTATGATAAGTGTAACAAACGTAGTTAAAATAAGTGCGAGTAAACTAAAAAGCAACAGAGAGTTTTTTATCTGATCACTGATCTGATTGATATCAGCCACTGGTAAAGACAAACGTAAGATGCCTAATAAATCATCTTGTTCTCCAACTAAAGGAACGGCAACGTAATACAGCGTTTCATTCGTACTTTCACTTGTTCTAACTGAAGTTCCGATTTCATCTCCAGTTAGCACAGCTTGAAATTCCTCGCGGTTGCTGTGATTTTCCAATGCTTCACTATCCATTACGGAATCATAGACCACGACACCGGAAAGATCAATAACGGTCAATCTTTCTTCTGATTGTTTTTCTAGAACTGATAACTCACTCGTTAATGAACCTAAATCGGTTGTATTTTCTGCATTCACATTGAGCATCCTTGCGATTGTATTTGCCTGCTTGATCAATGCTTCTTGTTGGCTATTACTAGTGTATTCTTGTAATAAGTTAATTGAGAAAAGGCCAATAGAGATACTAAAAATTGTAAATATAGCAATAAAAATAGCTAGAATTCGAAATTGGAGCTTCTTCATTTTTTTGGAACCTCAAATTTGTAGCCAAAGCCTCTTATTGTTCGAATGTACGCTGGATTTTTTGTGTCTACCTCTAATTTTTCTCTTAAATGACTAATGTGCACATCCACAATACGCGTTTCACCAGCATAGTCAAAATTCCAAATAGCATCCAATAACTGTTCTCTACTCAAAATACGGTTGATTCGTTTGATCATATAAATCAGCAATTCAAATTCTTTCGGTGTCACATCAATTTTTTCGCCTCTTACAATCACTTCATATTGGCTAGGATCGATTTGAATATCCCCCACTTTAATCAGCTCATCATTTTCCGTTGCATCCTCTGAATTAACCACAGTCCCATTTGTATTACTTTTACTGCCTACTCTTCTCATTATAGCCTTCATTCTAGCAAGTACCTCACGCGGACTAAAAGGTTTTGTCATATAATCATCTGCACCCAATTCAAGACCAATAATTTTTTCAAGTTCATCGTCTTTAGCTGTTAACATCATTATTGGCGCTTCAATCTTTTCTTGTCTTAGCTTTTTACAAATATCCATACCACCCATTGATGGCAACATTAAATCTAAAATAATAAAATCATATGGATGTCCTAAAGCCATTTCATATCCTTCCAAGCCATCCAAGGCTGTATCTACTTGATAGCCTTCCTTTTCTAGATTGAAAGCTAATAAAGTTAAAATTGACTGTTCATCATCGACAATTAATACTTTTTTCATCTTTTATACCACCCATACAGAATTTTTAATTTCATTTACTTTTAAATTTAGTTACTTTTCTAAAATAACCACTCCAATTTCATGTGGAGAATCTGCATAAATAGCCGTCTCAGTTAAACGAAGTTCACCATCTAGACCTCTAATTTTCAAATGACAATAAACACTATTTTTCGATAATGCTTGGTAAAAGTCTGTCTCAGTTTCAATAGTGAGATTGTTGCAATCAATAATTGTATCTCCGACCTTTAAATCCATTTTTTCTGCTGGAGTACCTGGACGAATACCAATAATTTTTATACCATTCTCAGCTGGTCCAAAAAGGAAGTTCCAGTTTCTTTCACGTTTGCGATGACGGTATAGTACAATTGACCCTCCAACGATCAAAAAGATAAAACCAGCAATTGGAGCATATGGGACCCAAATTGAACTAATTGCAATAATTAAAGCTATTCCTGTTAAAATCATTAAATCCTTAGCTAATTTTGATATGGCTTCTTTTGGTATTTGAGACTGGACGGTAAATTGCAGGCCCATTAAAATGGGTAGCCAAAAGAAGGTATACTGTTCATTTCCAATCGAAAAGACTGGCCACCAGCTAAATAAAGCTTGAAAACTTTCACCAGGAATAATTAACAATAGCGGCAACACCCAAAAGAGCTTTATAGGATATTTTGCAATTTTTTTCCCACGTTTAGTTTTCAAAAAGCGAGCGGATAAATGACGATCAGATTTTCTCTTGATTGTAAAAATAGATACCACTAATAAAAAAATAAGAATAAAGAAGATGTTCCTATATAAAGCTAGCCCATTAAAATCACCTTGACTTAATGGGTGATACCACGTGTTTGGTATAAAAGAAAAATCGTCCTTGCTTAGAACAAATGATAGTCCTAAAAGGATTAAAGAACTTATTGAAAATGTAAACAAAGGATGGATAAAGCGATAGCCAAAAACCAAACTTACAATTGCAATAATTTGATAAATTATGATCCAATCCATTGTAACCGGAATACCTATAATGGTTAAAAGAATAGATCCAACTGCTCCAAAAAGAAGTCCAACTAATAAATAATTTTTTATTTCGTACAATGTATTATAGATTGCTACACGGTGGTTACTTCTTTCATGGTTGATCCTGCGATAACTTGTCCAAACTGCAAAAATTAAGCCCACAATAAACGTAGGTTGAATAAAAAACAATACTAGTGCAATAAAAAAATTTGCTACCAATTTGCATACACCCCTTTTTATATTTCTCTTCCATTCTATCAAACTAAGCCAAACTAATCACGAATTTATCTGCTTCTAAATATAGTTTACTTGATTTTCACACTTAAAACAGTTTATAAGCAACATTTTTTCTTTAATCCAAGAAAATTCTAGCGTTTTCAGTATTGATAAGTCGGTTAAATTGAGGATTATAATTTTTAGTGTTGCTAGATTTAATCCAATTACTTGCCTAAAAATTCTGAAGGAATAGGATTTATTTGTAGCCGTGCTTTGGATTCAATGCGAATAGTAGATCGTTAACATTTCAGCGATTATGGCCTTTTGAGAATTGAAAGTCTTAAAATTGTAGTTTTCAGGCTCCAGGTGGTCCCTATTTCACAAGCAAAACCATCTATTCCGCAAGAATTATTTTTAAAGTATAAACACTATTTGTCATATACCTCCTTTCGGCAAAACTCATCCACACAATTTGACGTAGAGCTTTTACTTATCCAACTACTGTTTCTAATGGTACTTTTAAAAGCAGCCTTGATTAGTAGAAAGTAGGGAATACAAAAACTATTCAGCAAATAACATAGCGAACAAAAAAGGGTCTGTTCATCAGTTTCCTGATAAGCAGACCCTTTTACTATTCTCAACTGGTTATGTGCCAGCCTCTTCTGAAATTAGTTTGGAGAAACAGGTGAATAATTTGTTCGTCATTTAAACTCTTTTAGTTTATACGGCCGAAACCAACTAAATATTGAGCCCAATAAGCCTGACTGATTGTCGTAACAGAAACACCTGTTGAAGATTGAGAACCAATAAATTGGTTATTTCCAAGATAAATACCAACATGATCAATACTTCCTGTTTGATTAAAGAATACTAAATCTCCAGGTTGTGCTTCAGATTGTGAAATCTTAGATGAAGCTGAGTATTGAGCACTAGCTGTACGAGGAAGACTGATTCCAGCTGCAGCAAATGCGTAGCTAGTAAAACCAGAACAATCAAAGCCTCTAGTAGTCGTTCCACCATAAAGATACGGCGTACCAAGAACTCCATATGCTGCTGTTTTAATTGTTGCCCATGAACCATCTGAAACAGTTGCTGTTTTTGTTAGTGAAACAACTTTTTTAGTTTCAACCGGTTTAGCTACTGTTTTCGTAGTAGAATCCGTTGTTTCAACTGGTGTAGCAACCTCTTCTACAGCAGTAGCAGTTGTTTTAACGAGTGCTAACTCTTCTGCTCCTTTTTCAGCAGCTGCTTTTACAGCCAAAAATTGTTCTTTTTCATTTTCAACAACAGATTTTTCAGCTGCAATTGATGCAACGACAGCTTCTTTTTCTAATTTTTGTTGTTCCATTTCTGTTTTAGATGCTTCTAATTTTGCAGCCAATAATGTTTGTTTTTCTGCATTTGCTTCAGTTTCTTCTTGTTTTGTAACGACAGCTGCTTTATCAGCTGCTTGAGATTCTACTAATTCTTGATTTGCAGAAACAATTTGAGAAACAACATCAACGCGTCCAATAACATCAGCAATTGAATCAGCATTTACAATAAAATCTACATAATTTTGGTTATCTCCATCTACTTGTACAGAACGTGCTTGGTCATTCAATTTTGCTTCACGTTGCTCAATAGCTACCTTCAAGTCAGAAATTTGTACTTCTAGCGCTTGTAAACTAGCTTGTGTGTTTTTCATTTCATCCATCAAAGATTCTGCATTCTTTTCATCATCGGTAATAGTAGCTGTAATAGCCGCTAATTGAGATTCAGCAGAATTTTCTTTATTTTCTAGGTCCGCTATTTTTTCTGTAGATGTTTGGATATCCTTATCAGTACTTGCAAATGCTGTTATAGGTGCAACAAAGGCTGTAAACCCTAATGCTGCAACTAATGCTATGTTAATGAACTTTTTATTCAATTTTGTTTCCCCCGTTTTCCCATTAGTTTTTAGTTTTTGTCTTTAGTTATATTTAGTATGTCTTTAAGAATTTTCTAATTGACATAAATGACCCGATTGCACCAATAATAATCCCGATTGCCAACATTAAGCCTCCAACTTGATATAAGAATGGATTTGGTGTTAATAATCCAAAATACGTACCGGTTAAGAAACCTGTACCGATATCAAAAGCAGCTACATATGCAAAGCTTAAAATAGTTACTGGTATGATTGCGCCAACAAGCCCAATCATTGCTCCTTCAATTAAGAATGGCCATCTAATATACCAATTTGTTGCACCGACTAATTTCATGATTTCAATTTCAGTACGGCGTGAGAAAATAGTGATTCGAATCGTATTTGAAATTAGGAATACAGCTGTTAAAATCAAGGCAACAATAACGACTGCTCCGATATTTCGAACGGTATTCATTGTTTTAAATAAGTTGTCTGCTGTTGCCCCACCATAGTTGACTTGAGTAACATAGTCTAATTCTTCAATTTTCTCCGCAACAAGCGACGTATTTTCTGGAACATCCGCACTTACAATGAAAACATCATATAAAGGATTGTCATCTCCATCAAATAAATTAAATTCATCACCATAGCTACCAACAACTTGTTCCAGTTCATCTTTACGACTTGAAAATTCAACTGAATCTACATTATCTAGCGTTTCTAATTCTGACTGTAGTTCTTGTTGTTGTTCTTCATTAGCGGCTAAATCAATATACACTCTGACGCTCACATCATTTTCAATATCTGTAGCCAGTTTATTAACATTCATCAGCATAGCAATAAATGTTCCTACTAATAAAAGCGTTACTGTTACCGCACTTACTGCTGCAATAGACATCCAGCCATTTCTTTTTAAACTTTTAAAGCTATCAATTACATGTCTCTTTGCTGTTCTAAGCTTCATAACCGTAATCTCCTTCCAATTGGTCTCGGACGATGCGCCCGTTCTCAACCGCAAGAACACGGTGTTTAACAACGTTAACGATTTGACTATTGTGAGTAGCCATAATTACGGTTGTACCTTGATTACTAATCTCTTCTAGAATTTTCATGATTTCCCATGAAGTATCTGGATCAAGATTTCCTGTGGGTTCATCTGCAATTAGAATGTGTGGAGTATTTGCAATTGCTCTTGCTATTGCGATTCTTTGTTGTTCTCCACCCGATAATTCATTAGGAAACATACGCACTTTGTGTTTTAAACCGACTAGTTCGAGAACTTCCAACACTCTTTTTTGAATAGACTTAGGATTTTTTTCGACAACTTCCATGGCATATGCGATATTTTCATATACTGTCAACTTAGGTAGTAATTTAAAATCTTGAAAAACTACTCCTACATAGCGTCTTAAAAATGGAACCTTTTTTTCTTTTATTGTCATTAAATCAAAATCGCCAACTTTGATAGTTCCTTTAGTTGCTTCTTCTTCACGATAAATCATCTTAATAAAAGTTGATTTACCAGCACCACTAGGCCCAACAACATACACAAATTCACCTGGTTCAATACGAACAGACAGACCGTTAATTGCTGTAATGCCATTTGGATATTTCTTATAGACATTTAGCATTTCAATCATTTTTATCACCTAACTTTTATTAGTTTCTAAATCACAATATGAGTAATACTTCGTTTTTTTACGATAGTACACCTTAATGCTTATTCATTATAGCACTATAAATATTTTTATCAGTTGTATTTTCTTTACAAATTCATTTCAATTCGTATTGTTATTGTAACTTAACTGATTTATTTTCTTTTTTCAAAATAATTTACTTTTATTTCCTTTAAAATAAGCAGAAATAAAACAAAAAAAGGTTTCAGACCCCATTTATTCATTTAAAACCACTTTTTTTTGGGATTAATCAGATTTCTTTTGTTACAAATAGAAAAAGCCAAATTCTTGACATTTAAAATAAATATGTCAGAATTTTGACTTTCCTATTTTTTATTCTTCTAAGTCAGAAACTTTACTTCTTAAATAAGCCTGTATAAATGGATCTATTCCACCATCCATAACTTGGGCAATATTTCCTGTTTCATAATTTGTACGATGATCTTTTACCATTGAATACGGATGAAAAACATATGATCTAATCTGAGAACCCCAACCAATTTCTAATTGTTCGCCTCTAATAGCTGCCATTTCTTTTTCTTGTTCATCTACTTCAAGTTGGTATAATTTTGCTTTTAACATACTCATAGCTTGATCTCTATTTTTCAACTGTGAGCGTTGAGCTTGACTTGCAACTACTACACCCGTTGGGAGATGGGTAATTCGAACAGCAGAATCGGTTGTGTTGATATGCTGTCCACCTGCTCCAGTTGCGCGATAGGTATCTACTTTTAAATCATCTGAATTGATTTTAATATCTACACTGTCATCTAATTCTGGTACAACATCAATAGAAACAAACGATGTGTGTCTTCGTCCAGCAGAATCAAAAGGTGAAATTCGTACTAAACGATGAACCCCTTTTTCAGCTTTCAAATATCCATACACATTCAATCCTTTAATAAGCAAAGTTACACTTTTAATACCTGCTTCATCTCCTGATTGATAGTTCAGCGTTTCAATTTTGAAACCTCTTTTTTCAGCCCATCGAGTATACATTCGAAGCAACATACTTCCCCAATCTTGCGATTCAGTTCCACCTGCTCCAGGATGAAGCTCAATAATGGCATTATTTTTATCATACTGATCACTCAATAATAAATCTAATTCATATTTATCTAATTTATCTAAGAAAGGACTGATTTTACTATTCAATTCCTTTACTAGTTCTTCATCACTTTCTTCTTTTACCATTTCTAATAATACTTCTAAATCCTCTTTTTCAGTTACAAGGCTCTGGTATTGATTATATTTTTCTTTCAATTCATTTGCTTCATTAATGATTATTTGAGCTTTTTGGGCGTCATCCCAAAAAGTTGGTTCTGTCATTCTATTATCGTATTCAGCAATGTTTCTTTCTAAAGTCTCTAAGTCAAAGAGACCTCCCGAAACCATTTATTTTTTTATCTGCCGTTTCTAAATAATTTCTAATATCGCTTAATTCCATTATTATTCACTCCAATTCAGAAAGAACACGACTTAATAAACCAATCGTGTTCTTTCTTATGTCTATTTTAGTTGACTGTTAAAAATAATTTTTAATCTAATTTCCCGTGACAATTCTTATATTTTTTACCGCTCCCACATGGGCAAGGATCATTACGTCCTATTTTTGAACTATCCATTTTAACCGGTTTTTTGTGAGCTTCTTTGACAACTTGTCCATCGCCAGTTGAACGTGCAGTGGTTCCTTTTGCAACTTGTTCTCTTTTTAAATTTTGACGAATTTGTGATTTCATTAATAGACGTGTAACTTCATAATCAATGGCACCAATCATTTCTTCAAATAATTTGAAACCTTCTGCTTGATACTCTACTAGCGGATTGCTTTGTCCGTAAGCACGAAGTCCAATTCCTTGACGCAATTGTTCCATTGTATCAATATGATCTGTCCATTTACTATCTACTACACGTAGAATAACTACTTTCTCAAATTCTAAGACTTGTTCTTTCCCGTTTAGCTGTTTCTCTTTTTCAGTATAAATAGCATTTGCTGCATCCAAAAGTACATTTTCAATTTCTTCAATAGTTTTATTTTCTAAATCACTTAGCGCAATATTGTCAGGATGAACTAACGAAGCTTGTGCAAAATCAAGAATTGTTTGCAACTTCCATTCTTCTTGTGTTCCTTGGGTGTTGATTTGAACAATTCGTTCTATTGTTCGTTTGATCATTGGAATAGTGACCTTTTTCAAGGATTCTTCAGCCATAATAACTTCAAGTCTTTGATTATACATGATTTCGCGTTGTTCACGCATGACGTCATCATATTGCAAAACATTTTTACGTGTATCGTAGTTATTTCCTTCAACGCGTTTTTGAGCAGATTCTACTTGACGCGAGATCATTTTACTTTGAATAACGGCATCTTCTTCACTGACCTTCAATCTTTCAAGAACAGCTTGAATGCGTTCTGAACCAAACCTTTTCATCAGCTCATCTTCTAAAGAAAGATAGAATTGAGTGACACCAGGATCTCCTTGACGACCGGAACGTCCACGTAATTGGTTATCAATACGACGTGACTCATGGCGTTCTGTACCAATAACACAAAGTCCGCCTACTTCACGAACACCTGTACCTAATTTGATATCTGTTCCACGTCCAGCCATATTTGTCGCAATAGTAACGCCACCTTTTTGGCCAGCATTTGTAATGATTTCAGCTTCTTTAAAATGGTTTTTAGCATTCAAAACTTGATGAGGTATTTTATTTTCTCTTAATAATCCTGATATTAATTCAGATGTTTCAACAGCCACTGTTCCAACCAAGATTGGTTGACCATTAGCATGACGTTCTCTTATTTCTTCAACAACAGCATTGTATTTACTTTCCAATGTTGGATAAAGCAAATCTGCCTTGTCGTCACGAATCAACGGTTTATTTGTTGGTATTGCAACAACATGAATATTATAAATTTCACGGAATTCTTCTTCTTCTGTTTTTGCAGTACCAGTCATACCTGCTAATTTCTTGTACATACGGAAGTAGTTTTGGAATGTTATGTTCGCCATTGTTTTTGATTCATTTTGTATTTCGACATCTTCTTTTGCTTCAATAGCTTGATGTAAGCCATCTGAATAACGGCGACCTTCCATAATACGACCAGTAAATTGGTCAACGATCATTACTTTGCCGTCTTGGATAACATAATCCACGTCATGATGCATAATAAAATTAGCTCTTAAAGCTTGATCAATATGGTGTGTTAAAGCTTGGTTTTCTACGTCATATAAATTATCGATTCTAAATGTTTTTTCAGCTTTTTCAATTCCTTTTTCTGTTAAAGCAATCGTTTTAGAAGAGACATCAATTGTAAAATCTTCTTCTTCTTTCAATCCTTTTACAAAGAAATCTGTCCGATTATAAAAAGCGGTCGATTTTGCTGCTTGACCTGAAATAATTAAAGGTGTTCTAGCTTCATCAATTAGAATAGAATCGACTTCATCGACAATAGCATAATTTAATGGTTTTTGTACCATCTGTTCTTTGTAGACAACCATATTATCTCTAAGGTAATCAAACCCTAATTCATTATTTGTACTATACATAACATCTGCTAAATAAGCTTCACGTTTTTCTTCTGAAGATTTTGAATTTAAGTTTAAGCCTACTGTTAAGCCTAACCATTCATACAATTCTCCCATTTCAGTAGCGTCACGGCTAGATAGATACTCATTCACCGTTACGACATGTACGCCTTCTCCGGTTAATGCATTTAAATATACCGGCATTGTAGCAGTTAGGGTTTTCCCTTCACCCGTTTTCATTTCAGGAATATTTCCACGATGAAGAGTAACACCACCCATTAATTGCACATGGTATGGGTACAACCCTAATACACGTTTAGCAGCTTCTCTTACAACCGCAAAAGCTTCTGGCAATAAGGCATCTAGTGTTTCACCATCTAGGTATCTCTTCTTAAATTCGGGTGTTTTAGCTTTTAATCCATCATCAGATAGCTTAGCCATTCCATCCGCAAACTCTTCAACTTGCATAGCAATTTTGCTTAAGTTTTTTAATTCTTTTTTATCATTTTCGATTAAATTACGTAAAAAATTCGCCATCAGTCTTTCTCCCCTATATCTTTATCGATATTTTTGTTTAGTTTCTTTCAAAAAAAAGTTGACTTCAGCTTAGCATTTGCACTATTTCATTTTCTGACAAAAGTCTCTATTCTTATTGATTCTATCATTACTGATTCACAATTGAAACCTTTTTATCTACAATGATGATAGCTTATTAAGATGCTTTTTAGTAAAATTTGAAAAATAAAAAAACTTCAAAGCAAGAATGAAGTATCTCTTGCTTTGAAGTTTTTCAATTTTTCAGTATGTTATGTTATTCTGTTTCGATCAATCCATATTTTCCGTCTTTACGACGATAAACAATACTAGTACCATTTGTATCAGCATCTTCAAAAATGAAGAAATTATGACCTAACATATCCATTTGTAGAACCGCTTCTTCACTATCCATAGGTTTCAATGACAGGCGCTTCGTTCTAACAATGTTCATTTCATCTTCCATTGATTCTTGATCTTCACCTGGTAAAATAGGAGGAACAACAATATGAGATCCTCTATTTTTACGGTTTATTTTAGTTTTATATTTACGCATTTGTCGTTCAAGTTTATCTGTTACTAAATCCACACTTCCATATAAGTCAGGTGAGGTTTCTTCCGCACGTAAAACTAAATAAGGTAATGGAATCGTTACCTCAACTTTAGCAGTTTTATCAGAATACGTTTTTAAATTAACGTGGGCTGTTGCTTCAGGTACATCATTAAAATATTTCTCAACTTTCCCCACTTTTTTTTCAACATAACTACGAATCGCTGCAGTTACCTCAATATTTTCGCCACGGACATTATATTTAAACATAAACACTCTCCCCTTTCATCTGATCATATATCAGAATAAGCATCATCAATTGGACCACTCAAATGATGATCTGCTTAGATTAATTATATATCAACCCACAAAGATTGCAAATAAAATCGATTACATTTAAACAATCTTTAACGAGAAATTGAAAACGTTTCAATACTTTGTGCTCCATTTTCCAATAAACAGTCTGCAGCATGAAAAAAAGTCCGACCAGTTGTGTAAATGTCATCCACTAAAATAATAGCTTTCCCTTTTATGTTATCTTGGAAAACTTCATTTAATTTAAACGGTTGAGGAGTAAGCATCCTCATTTTTCGATCCTTACTGGATTGTTTCTCTCCTATACCACAGTGAATTAAAGCAGGCGTATACTTTATTCCTGCAAATTTTAATAAACCTTCCACTTGATTGAAGCCTCTTGATTGTTTACTCCTATAACTTATTGGTATCGGAATAATTAGTTTGTTTTGCTTGTAGAAGAAGGCTTGGATCTCCTTTTTATACAATTCGCCAAGTCGGTAATCCCCAGCATACTTGTAGGCCTCTATCCATTCTTTTATAAATTCATTGTATTGATAAAGTGCGGTATGTTTGAATAGATAGTTTGGGTACTCTGCTTTCCATTTTTGACAGTCTAAACAGAGTCCTTTTTCGACCCAATAGCGACTACAGCCTAAACAAACTGCATTATCTAGTAATGAAACTAATTTTTCAGAACACGCATCACATCTAACTGCGGGGTCAATTTTAGTGAAAGAAATTAATGCTCCTAATTTGATCACTTCATTTTGTTTTTTTCCACACCATAAACATTTCATTAGTTTATCAACAGTCCTCTCTTACGAGCTAAACGGTTCATTTTTTTAATCTGACCGATGGCATTTTTCAAAGCTTTCGTTTGACCATAATGGAGAAACAACACTTCTCCAGTTGGAAAATCACGATGTCGACCAGCTCGACCGGCAATTTGAATCAATGCGGCTTCTGTAAATGTTTGATCTTCGGCACCTAAAACAATGACATCTATATCTTGAAAAGTTACCCCTCTTTCCAGAATTGTCGTTGTCAAAATAAACTGGTAAACCCCATCACGCATATTTTGTACTTTTTCTTTGCGATTTTCATCTTCTGAAGAGACACTTGTAAATAAGTATTGCGGAAAAATCATCTCAAGATAATTGGATAATTCAAGCATTAATTCAATATTGGGTACAAATAAAAGGAAACGGCGATGGGTTTGCAGTAAACGTTCGATTTCCTTGTAGATAACAGCTTTTTTTTGCCGCTTAACAATTGCTTTACGCCAATCTCCTGCCCATATCGCTTTTGGTTCCGGCAAAGCATATCCATGATAGCGTGCAGGTAGGATAGAAGCAGATAGTTTCTTTTGTTCAATATCCCGTCTCATCTGTTTATTTGGAGTGGCGGATAAGTAAATAATTGTTCCGGTAGACTTTTTAGCTTTTTGCGCTGCAAATTGAAGGCCTTTATCTGTATCAAAAGGAAAAGCATCAATTTCATCAATGATCAAAACGTCAAAAGCTTCTCTAAACCGCATCAATTGATGAGTCGTTGCGATGACTAACTGTGTGTATCTGTAGGATTCTTCCATATCGCCATAAAGAGTGAGTTGTTCAACATTTTGAAAGGCACTTTTCAGACGAGGAGCCAATTCTAGGCACACATCTGTACGAGGTGAAGCAATGCAAACTCTTCTCCCTCCTCTTATTGCCCACTCGATCCCTTTAAAAAGCATTTCTGTTTTCCCAGCACCAGCTACGGCCCAAATTAATCTTGTTTGACTTGCCTTTATCGTTGATTCAATTTCTTTAGAAGCAAATGCTTGTTGTATGGATAATTGACCTTGCCAAGTTAATATGGGCTCTTTTATAGGAAAAAACTGGTTTTTTTCCGGAAGATAGTAAAGTAGACTGCATTTTTTGATTTTACCCATTTGAAGGCAGCGAATACAATAAAAACAATTTTCGCCACAGTTACAAGGATTTAATTGTCGATCTTGCAATCGTTTAGACCCACAGCGACGACAGATAGCCTGTTTGTCTATTTCAATAAAGCCTGTTGAAATCATTCCTTCCCATTTTTCAGGTAAGACTTCATCTAACTCATTTTGCAATAACTCTCTTCCCATCAAAAAATTATTCATGTTCAATCACCTCTCTTTATTAAAGTACGCACAAAAAAAGAAGTTGAGAAAAAAATCTCAACTTCCAATATATATATAAATAATATAATTGCTTTAACCCTTTGTCTGATCTTTTACCCAAGTCATTCCTAAGGCGCCTTCACCTAAATGCGTTCCTATAACAGGGCCGAAATAACTAATTTCATAACGAATAGATGGGTAACATTGTTTTAATTTTTTTATCCATTCTAAGGCTTCTTGTTCAGCATTAGCATGAATAATTGTCGATACGATTGGATAACCTTTTTCAACATCTTCTCCTAATAATTGTTCAATTCTTTTAAGTGCTTTTTTCTTTGTTCTTATTTTTTCAAAAATAGTAATCTTTTTATCTTCAAAATGTAAGATTGGTTTTATTTTTAATAAAGAGCCAATAATTGCTGACCCGTTAGAAAGACGTCCTCCGCGAACCAAATGATGCAAATCATTTACCACAAAATAAGCCTGTAGTGTCATTTGCATCTTTTCAAACGTATGAAAAATTTCTTCAACGGTAAACCCTTCATTTGCCATTCTTGCTGCTTCCAATACAAAGTAACCTTGTGCTGAGCAACTGATTCCTGAATCGTAAGGGTAAATTTCCAACTTTTTATACACCGGTCCTAAACTTGCGATTGAATCGTAGGTTCCGCTAAGTGCACTTGACAAATGTACGCTTATAACAGCGTCATATTTTTTTGAAAGTTCATTAAACAAATCAATAGCTTGACCAATAGCTGGTTGCGAACTTGTCGGTAAAGAATCCATCATCTTAACTCTTTCAAAAAAGTCATCATTAGTTATATTTGTTTCCTCTATAGCATCATTTCCCATAATCACTGATAATGGTAATTTGTAAATAGAATACAGCTCACATTGTTGATCTGTTAAATAAGCGGTACTATCTGTTACCACTGCGATTCTCAAGCTATCACCTCACTATTGTATTTGTCTATTTTATAACCTAGCATTCAAACTAAAAGTATAGCATACTTCTTTTACTGTTCAACCTCCTTATTTGCTCTCCTTGTATTCTATAATTTCTATAGCTAGTCTTGTTGAATACTCTTACTAAGAGTACACTACCTAGATAGAGCAATTCATTCAGGTTAACGAAAGGACTATTTATGTTAAATCATTACTACACTATTAAACAAGATGGGCAATTTGAATTAGAAATAAAAAAATCTCGTTTTATTTGCCATTTAAAACGTGTAACGAGTGAAATAGAAGCTCAAAATTTTATTCAAGTTATTAAAAAAGAACATGGTAAAGCCAACCATAATTGTGTCGCATATTTGATTGGTGACCATGATGAAATTCAACGCGCTTATGATGACGGAGAACCATCCGGCACAGCTGGCGTTCCTATGTTAGAAGTTTTGAAAAAAAGACAGTTGAAAAATGTTGTTGCAGTGGTTACACGTTATTTTGGTGGCACTAAGCTTGGAGCTGGTGGATTAATACGTGCTTACGGAAAAACAGTCAGTCAAGGATTAAATGATTGTGGCATTGTCGAGAGAAGATTGCATACTCAAATCAGCGTTGTTGTTGCTTATCCAGCTTCAGGAAAATTAGAGAATTCTCTCCGTGAAGCGAACTATCTGATTAAAGACATTCTTTATTCGGATGTTGTCTCTTTTGTCTGTCTAATTGATCAAGTTCAGTTAAATCAATTTCAAACAACGATTATTGAGTGGCTTAATGGACAAGTAAGTTTTAAAATAGGGAAAGACGCTTATTGTGACAAAGATATTTCGAATTAAATATTAAGAAATCGTTACTTTCTTCAAATAAACTTTCTACTTATTTTTATTCATGATAAAATAAACAAGATAATTCAGGCTACGGGTTTCACGTACAAGTCTCTACTTGGATGCCTAAAAAGCAAAATGATTTTTGAAGGAGAATAAGCTTGAAGAAACAGTCTAATACTAGTAGAAGTATGTCCTATGTTAATAAACGAAAAAAACGAAAAAATATTATTATTTTAAGTATATTGATTCCAATTATGATTATTATTTTAGGTGTAGCCGTTTATGCAGCTATTCTTTACGCCACCGCTCAAAAAACGATTGATGATTCTTATTATGAACTAAATCGTGAGAAAGAGGTTACAGTAGATCCAATTAAAGAAACGACCTCTATTTTGATTATGGGTATTGATGATACCGAAGATAGACAACTTGGGAGTTCTAGAACAGACTCGCTTATCTACCTTACTATCGACCCTAATAGCCATGAAGTGAATATGGTCAGTATTCCTAGAGATACGTATACTCCAATCATGTATCAAGAGGAATCTTTAGGAGAAGATAAAATCAATTCCGCTTATAGTGAAGGTCAAGAGCAAGCAACGATCGAGACCGTTGAGGAATTGCTTGATGTTCCCATTCATTATTATGTAACATTTAATTTTGATGCCTTTTTGAAAATCATAGATGCTTTAGGTGGAATAGAAATGGATGTTCCAATAACTTTTTCAGAACAAAACTCTGATGGTAAGTTGAATCAAATCACTTTAGAAGAAGGTTATCAGACTTTAAATGGTGAAGAGGCTTTAGCCTTGGCTCGTACAAGAAAAATTGATAATGACGTTATGCGTGGAGAAAGACAACAATTGTTGATCCAAGCAATTGTGGAAAAAGCCCTTAGTGTCGGTTCAATCACTAAATACACGAATGTCATTGAAGCCGTTGGGTCAAACATGCGTACCGATTTAACGTTTAATGAAATGTTGGGAATCGCTCAAACTGGATTAGAGAGTTCATATGAATTCAACTCTTATACTTTTGAATGGACAGATTTCACATTATATGGAGCAAGCATGGTTGAACTTTATCCAGATAGCGTTGATTTTGTTAGTCATCGTTTCAGAGTAGCTCTAGGATTAGATTCTTTAGATGAGCGAGATGCTGAAGGGTATGAATTTGAAACAAACGGTATAACAAATTACGCTTACTAACGGAATTTACATTTCTAAGTCTTACACAAGTTGATAAATACAAAATGGGTACAAAGACTTATTCGTCTTTGTACCCATTTTGTATTTATCGTTTTCTGTTTAATTTACTAGCAAAACGTTTTAGTCTTGTTAATAAGGGTCTTCTTTCTTCACTCACTAAGCCGATTAATTCCATAAACAATTCTAGACCAAGCAACAATCCAATGGTTAACATAATGGAGCCTATCAAGCTTGATAGTGGATACATCAATGCAATTAGTGAGAACATAGCGGCAATACTATAAATAGCAAGTACCGTCTGTCTATGGGTTAAACCTAATGTCATCAAGCGGTGATGCAAATGCATTTTATCCGCACTAGAAATGGGTTTTCGATTTAAACGTCTCCGTAATATCGCTGCAATCGTATCAGTGATCGGTATGCCTAGTATGACGACCGGTATAATAACTGTAATCAAGGTAGCATTTTTCAACCCTTGCAGTGACATGACAGAAATCATAAATCCTAAAAATAACGCACCTGTGTCTCCTAAAAAAATACGAGCTGGGAAAAAATTATAGGGTAGAAACCCGGTAGCTGCAGCAACTAATGTGAATATCATTATGGGAACAGCAACATCATCAATTGTTAAAAAGAAAAACCCAATAATACCCATGGTTGTTAAAGCAATCATTGAAACGCCAGTTGCCAAACCATCTAAACCGTCAATAAGATTAACAGCGTTTGTAATAGCTAATATCCATAACAAGGTTATTGGCAGGCTAAATATGCCTAAATGTATTTCTCCAATCAAAGGTAATGTAACAAGATCCATTTGAATATCCGCGACATAATAAATGATAAGAGCAGCTATAGTAATGCCCAACAATTTCATTTTTGGCGTTATTTCGATTAGATCATCTACCATCCCCGTAATAATGATGACAGTAGAAGCAATAAACAGGGGCAGAACTTGTTCAAAAGGGATTGTTTGCATAAAAAATAGTGAAAAATAAAAAGACAAATAGATTGCTAATCCACCTAATGTTGGCATGGGCTTTATATTTACTCGCCTTTCACCAGGTTTGTCTATGGCATTTACTTTTAATGCTAATTTTTTTATTAGCGGCGTTAGGATAAGGCTGAGGAGAACTGTTAATAAACAGACTACTAAAACTTGAAACATATCATACATAAAAGAGAAACCTACTTTCAAAGCCATTCTTTCTTTCATTATACAAATATAATTACTAAAATACAATTGCAATTTGGCTTTGGCTTTTATACTAAGGAAATAAAAAAATTACGCTAACTGTTGCTTAGCGTAAATTTTTTTCTAAATAAAATTCAAATCGCTCACCTACGTATTGAGTACGAACATACTCAAAAGGCAGTTTTTCTTTTGAATAACTGATTTGCTTTAATTGAAGAATAGATTCACCGCGTTTTATCGATAAATATTCAGCGATTTTCTCAGAAGCACACATAGCAGAAACCGTTTGTTCAGCTCGCTTAACGGTAATTCCTTGTTCAGCTTCCAATACTTTGTAAAGCGATTTGGTTATTTCTTGTTTTCCTAATGATTCTACAAGATGGTACGGAATCGTTGCAACTTCAAAACAAATAGGCACATCATCAGCATAACGAATCCTTTCCATTCTTAAAACCATTTCTTCAGTATTTAATTTTAAATTCTCAGCTTCACTGACACTAGCTGGCTTTACATGATAAGAAATTGTTTTACTTGTTGGTTTGCGTCCTTGTGAGATCATGATATCTGTAAAACTTTGGATTCCCGCCATTTTTTCTTGCACCTTTTTATTAGATACATAAGTGCCAGAACCTACTTTTCGTTCTAAGATTCCTTCATCCACAAGCGTTTGTACAGCTTGTCTCAGAGTCATTCGGCTGACACTAAACTGGATAGCTAGATCTCTTTCAGAAGGAATGCGTTCTCCTATTTTCCAAACTTCTTGTTCTATCATTTTTCGTATTTGATTATGGATTTGAATATAAATTGGTGTCGCCTTACCCATGATTTTGCTCCTATCGTTTAATTAATTTAGCTGCCGCCTCATCTACGATTATAATTACATTTTCATGCTTTTGCAAGATGCTTGCAGGAACTTCTTGCGTTATAGGTCCTTCAATAGCTTTTTTTATTGCTTCTGCTTTTGTTTCGCCATAGGCCATTAAAATGATTTTTTCAGATTTCATAATTGATTTGATTCCCATTGAGTAAGCTAAACGCGGAACATCTTCAGCATGATCAAAAAAGCGTTTATTCGCTTCAATGGTAGATGGCAATAATTCTACTTTATGAGTGGTAAGATCAAATGACGTTCCAGGTTCATTAAACCCAATATGTGCATTGCTTCCAATACCTAAAATTTGAATATCAATTGGGTGTTTTTCAATAATTTGATCATACCGTTCACACTCTTGTTCTGCATCTTTAGCTTTTCCATTAGGCACAAATGTTTCTTTAAATGGTTTTTTTGAAAATAATTGTTCTTCCATAAAATAACGGTAACTTTGAGGATCTGTTGGAGCAAGTCCAACATACTCATCTAAATTAAGAGCTGTCATATCTGAAAAATCTACGTCACTTTTGATCATTTCATGATACAAAGAAATCGGTGTACTTCCTGTAGCTAATCCTAATACTTTTGCTCCTTGATCCATTCCTGCTTTAATAAGTTCGAATGCTTTTTTTCCGCCTTCGATAGTGTCTTTTACAATAATTATTTCCATTTTAATTTCCACCTTTTCAATTCACTTTTTTAATAAACCATTTTTCCAAAACTAAATGTATGCTCGATATCAAAATCATTGTTCATCAAAATTAAATCAGCATCCTTACCCACTTTTAGACTGCCTTTTTTAGCCAAGCCGAATTCTCTTGCTTGATTACCAGAAGTCATTTTAACAGCATCTTCAATACTGCATCCTGTAAATGCCATAATATTCTTGAATGCGTCATTAAATTTCAATACGCTCCCTGCTAATGTACCATCTTCTAATCTTGCTTGATTATTTTTTACAAGAACCTTTTGCCCGCCTAATTCGCTTTCTCCATCAGGTAAACCTTTAGCACGCATTGAATCAGTGATTACTTCGATTCTGTCTGGTCCCTTAACTTTATATGCAAGGTTAACCATATCAGGATGAATATGGTACCCATCGACAATCATCTCAGTATAAATAGTATCTTCTAAGAAAGCATGACCGGTTACTCCAGGTTCACGGTGATGCAACCCTCTTTGCGCATTATATAGATGTGTAATATGTGAAGCTTTAGAGTCCATCAACTGAGCTCTTGTAGCATTACTGTGACCGATTGAAAGGATAATATCATGATTGACACAATAGTCTTCAAATGCAGACGCATCACTTGTTTCAGAAGCATAAGTCACTAAACGAATCCGATTTCCACTTAATTTATTCCATTTTTCCATTTGTTTTGCATCCGGTACACGGATAAATTCTTCAGGTTGAGCTCCTTTAAAAGCCTTCGATACAAAAGGACCTTCTAAATGAATTCCTTGAATCACTGGATTTTTAGTTGCAGCTTCATTAATTGCCATAAGTGCTTTATCAATGGCTTCATAAGACTGTGTCATTGTTGTAGCAAAGTAAGAAGTTATGCCTTCTTTATGCATTTTCCCAATCATTTGGTTGATTTCTTCAGCATTGCCGTCCATATTGTCATAACTATACCCGCCATGACTGTGAACATCAATAAAGCCAGGTAAAATAATTTTTCCAGCAGCGTCTTGTTCTTGATCAAATGTTTTTTTCTTATAATCATTCATTTTTCCTACAGCTAAAATTTCATCAGAAAAACGAATAAAAGCATTTTCAATTTTTTCTTCTCCTGTATAGACTGTTACATTTGTTAGTACATTAGCCATTTTTTTATCTCCCTTACTCTTTTTTATCATTATAAGTGGTATAGACCAAAAAAGCAAGTGAAAAATAAAGCCCTTAATCTTCAAAGAAGTTAAGAGCCTTACTGTAATTTTCACCCACGGTAACATCGTATTGAATTGCGTCATAAACCTTTAATAGCTCCTGTGTTTCCTTTGAGAGTTCATTTCGTTTTTCAGACACTATTGTTGAATCTCGTTCAATATACATTCCTTTTTCAAAAGCTGGTAAGGCTTCTTCTAATTCCATTAAAAGAGCATAAAAAGCAGTGACTTGTGCGTCTGAAATATCTAAAATATGATTCATAAAATAGATTGGACTGATGGTTTCTACTGTATCATTATTTTCAGTGAAATTAGAATAGATCAGCAGTGGTGTCTGATGTATTTTCAAATTCCCGTTGGTTTCTATAATCGTCTCACTATAAAAACTTGGCAAATGATCTCCCCAGAATACAACGATTGTTTTTTCCGGGAGTTGTTCCACAGTGGTTAAAAAATCAGCTAATGCCACATCACTATACGCTAAATCCTGCAAATAATTAGCCGCTTCTTCGGCATTCCCCGTTCCTTGAGCTGAAAAATCTGTATCAGGGTATTTGCCATCGTAAATCATATGATTCTGCATAGTTACCAAATGAATAAAATCCGATTCATTTGTCGATTCCATTTGTTTCAAGACTTCTTGATAAGCGGATTCATCTGAAATATAAGGATTTTGTTCTTTTTTATCTAAAAACTCCATATTTGTTTCATTTAAAAATGTTGTAAATCCTAGATTTTGATACACTTCATTCCGTTTATACATCGTTGTGTTATAAGGATGTATAGCCGTTGCTTTATATCCTTGCTGTTTTAAGTAAGAGACGGCAGAAGGCAGCTCGCTCATCCTAGAAACCAGTTGAGTATAAGGTGTTGTTAAACTAGCAGACATTGGTTCCATTGACAGTCCAGTCAATGCTTCAAATTCAATATTAGCTGTTCCACCTCCATATCCTTGAGATAAAATAGTCCCACTCACTACTTCTTCTTTTAGAGACCGTATTCTTGGAATAGGATCTTCTGAAACGGTTATCCCGTCAAGAGCTAAAGGATCTGAAAAGCTTTCATTCATTACATATATAATATTCACATCATTTATTACCGCTGATCTATTTTCATTTATTTCAGACGCTTTTTCTTCATACTTTTGAACGATCGTTGTTAGTTGTTTTTTTGAATAATCAGCTGGTTTTTCCATTGCTTCTACGCCAATATTATACAAAAACCCGCCTATAAATCCGTTATTATAATAATTCATCTGTTGGCTATAAGGTATCCAATAAGCATACCGATCATATGCTTGCCTTAATATATTATCTGGCTGATTGAAGCCCAAGCTGTAAAAAAGAACGGCACTTGTAATGAAGAACGTACTCCCTCTCACTAGCCAGTTCATCTTCTTTTTGACAGCTGTATCCAAATATTTGGAATCTCTTTTTCTCTTCTTAATGATAATATAAGTACTTAAACTTACTACACTGATTAGAAAGATAATGACTACTAAAATCAATTTACTATCGACCATTTGAATTAAAAAAGGCAAATCACTGATTAGCAAAAGGTCAGAAGGATATAATGGTTCTCCACGCAAAGCCATTTTCTGCTGTGTGGTCACTCCCATTGCAACTATAATAACTGTCATGATCAAGACACTCAACCAACGCGAACCAACCAGTGCTGCTATCCATAAATACAGCAGAAACAGCAAAAGCGCTCCCAATAAAAATATTTCCGTGTTCCAATAAAAAGTAAAATTGACAGCTAGCGAAAAATCATATTGATTTTGAAAAAATTGAAGTAAAAAATTTCCGAAAAACGCTATAATCAGTCCTATTAGAATCGTTATCAAACTATTTATAAGAATACTTGACTCTTTATATAAGGATTGACTTGTTTTATGTCTGCTTATTTTTTCCATTCTATCCACCTTTGCTAAAAAAAATTTATTTTACCTTTTATTTTTTTTGTCTGTTTCCTTCAAAATATAGATTGGCCTCTTCTTTGTTTCAAGATACGTTTTCCCAAGATATTTGCCCACTATTCCTAAGCAAAATAATTGCAATCCTCCAATAGCCAATACAATGGTCACTAAAGAAGGCCACCCCGCGGTTGGATCATCAAACAATACTGTTCGTATAACAATTGCAATCATAAAGAAGATAGCCATTATAAACGAAGTCAATCCCACAAAAGAAGCTATTGCTAGGGGGATATCTGAAAAATCAACAATTGCATCTAATGAATACTTAAATAAAGACCATATCGACCAGGAAGATTTACCAGCCACCCGTTCCTTATTTTCGTACTCTAAGTATTTCGTGTCAAATCCTACCCAGCTGAACATTCCTTTTGAAAAGCGATTGACTTCAGTCATGGAAAGAACAGCTTCTACCATTTGACGAGTCATTAGTCTATAATCTCGCGCTCCGTCAACAAATTCAACGGCTGAAATGCGCTTCATGATTCGATAAAACTCTTTAGCCAGAAATGAACGGAGAAGAGGCTCACCTTTTCGACTTACCCTTCTTGTCCCTACACAATCATATTCTTCATGTCGGATAAGTTGGAGCATTTGAGGCAATAAATCAGGAGGATCTTGCAAATCAACATCCATTACAGCTACATAGTCGCCAGTAGAATATTCTAATCCGGCATATAAAGCAGCTTCTTTTCCAAAATTTCGTGAAAAAGATAAATACTTAACAGAATCAGGGTATTGTTTTGCCATCTCTCTTAGTACCGTTAATGTATGATCTTTTGAACCATCATTGACAAATATATATTCAATACTTGTATTCGGTAATGCTGTTCGGATTTTTTCAACCGCAGTAAAAAAAAGGGGAATCGTTTGTTCTTCGTTATAACAGGGAATAACGAGTGACAGTTTTTCCATTTCCACTAATTCCATCTCCTTGCCTAATTTTTGAAAAATGGTCTAAGAATTTCTGGATTTATGATAACAAAAAAACTGGAATTTATGTTCCAGCCTTTTATCAGTACTTATTCCTTTTGTAGTTAGCTTTTCATTTCCAAAAATCATCAAATATTGTAATTGGCAAGTGACGTTTGTGTTCCGTTTTTAAGAACAAGCTCTCAATTTTTTGAGCTGCTTCTTTTGGTGTCTCTTTGCCTTCTAAATAATCATCTATTTGATCATAAGTCACGCCCAATGCTTTTTCATCTGGTAAAGACGGTTTATTTTCTTCTAAATCAGCAGTTGGTGTTTTTTCGTATAGCTGTTTAGGAGCACTTAGTTCTTTTAATAGTGCTTTCCCTTGACGTTTATTTAATCTAAAGATTGGATTGATATCCGTTCCGCCATCTCCAAATTTTGTATAAAATCCGGTAACGGATTCTGCAGAGTGATCTGTTCCTACTACAGCTCCGTTATAACTCCCGGCTATCGCATATTGAATGATCATGCGCTGACGAGCTTTGATATTTCCTTTAATAAAATCACTAATCGATGTACCGCTATCTTCTAATGTTTTTACTGTTGCATCTACTCCAGGCTTCACATTTACTTTAACGATTTTGTCCGCCCCAATAAATTCAATAGCGTCCATAGCATCTTTTTCATCAGCTTGCTCTCCGTAAGGAAGACGTACAGCAATGAATTGGTATTCATTGTCTCCAGTCTCTTCACGCAATTCAATCATAGCCAATTGACTTAATTTTCCAACTAATGTAGAATCTTGCCCTCCGCTAATACCGAGCACCAACGTTTTTAAAAATAAATGCTTTTTCAAATAGTCTTTCAAGAAATCCACACTTTTTCGTATTTCAACTTTTGGATCAATAGATGGACGAACGCACATTTCTTTAATGATTTGTTCTTTTAATTTTGACATACAGCATCCTCTTCTCTTTGATTATACGTTAAGTTAAATAGAGCATTGTATATTTTCTCATTCAAAAGGGTCAAGATTATTTAGTCATTTACTTTACACTACTATTTATATTTTTTCAGCTAATCTCTTTACATTGTCACGTACATTTTCGATAGACTTTATTTTATGATCGTAAGCAGCTTGCGATAAATCTACTGGATACCCTTCTGGATTCAAGTTACGCTTGTATTCTTCCCAAAGCATACCTAAGCTGTTTTTAGCATACATTTTTATTTCTATTAATTTTGGTAAATCATAAACTAATTTTCCATCGACAAAAATCTCTTTTAATAAGGGTCTAGCACTGAAATCAGTAACTGTTTTATTAATATATGTGTGAATGGGATGGAACATAAACAGCTCTTCCTTTTGATCGGGTCTTTCATTCCATAGCGTAATATAATCTCCTTGTGACTTTCCACCATCATTTTTTGTAATACGCCACACCTGTTTTTTCCCAGGAGTAGAAACTTTTTCAGCATTACTGGAAAGCTTCAATGTATCTACCATATTTCCTTGCTCATCTTCAATAGAAACTAGTTTATAAACCGCGCCTAAAGCAGGTTGATCATAGGCTGTGATTAGTTTTGTTCCCACACCCCAAACGTCGATTCGAGCACCTTGCATTTTTAAGTTTAAAATTGTTTTTTCATCTAAATCATTTGATGCATATATTTTTGCTTCAGTAAAACCTGCATCATCAAGCTGTTGGCGTACTCGTTTTGAAATATATGCCATATCTCCGCTATCAATGCGTACACCTAAAAAGTTTATTTTATCGCCTAATTCTTTGGCAACTCGGATAGCATTTGGTACACCAGATCTCAAGGTATCATACGTATCCACTAAAAACACATTATCTTTATGTGTTGTAGCGTACGCCATAAAAGCATCATAATCATTTCGATAAACTTGTACTAATGAGTGAGCATGCGTCCCACTGACTGGGATACCAAAAATTTTACCTGCACGTGTATTGCTAGTAGCATCGCATCCGCCAATATAAGCTGCCCTTGTTCCCCAAATAGCAGCGTCCATTTCTTGCGCTCTTCTAGTTCCAAATTCTAATACTGGCTCATCTTTTACAATAGACTTAATATTAGCAGCTTTAGTTGCAATTAAAGTCTGGTAATTCAAAATATTTAAAATAGTTGTTTCGACTAATTGACAATCGATTAAAGGCCCCTCCACTTGAATAAGCGGTTCACCAGCAAAAACAACTTCACCTTCAATCATTGAGCGAATCGTTCCTCTAAATTCGAAATTCTTTAAGTAAACTAAAAATTCTTCAGGATAAGTAGCTAAACTTCTTAAATAATCGATATCGCTTTTTGTGAATTCTAATTTTTGAATGTAGTTGATCACGCGTTCTAATCCAGCAAAAATAGCGTAGCCACTTTGAAAAGGATTATTTCTATAATACGCCTCAAAAACCGCATGAGAATCTGCTTTTCCTAATTCCCAATAGGTTTTCATCATATTAATTTGGTATAGATCAGTGTGTAATGCCCAACTGTCATCTGGATATATCGTATTCATTACTGTTCCCCTATCTGTAATTTATTCCCGTTAATCATACCATAAACTCAGTAAAATATGGAGATTTCAAGAGATTATCTAACTGGACTGATCCGCAAATACTCTCCCAGTTCCTTTTGCTATTCTGATAGGTTTTGTTGCTTGTTCATAATTTTTTAAACGAATTTCTTTAATGGCTACTTCTCCTGCACGATATTGGATGGATAAGGCAATTTTGTCTGAACGATCCTCTAGTTTAGTTACAGCAAAGAAATGGCGGATGGCTACTTTTTGGTAGGCTGATACAACTAAGGCTCTTGGGGTCGAAGCTGTATAAAGCTCTGTTAACTGTGGATAACAAGCGGCCAAAAAAGTTCCCCTTACGCCAAATGCTGATTTAGAATACGCATCGTCTTCTTGATGATGACCAATGTGTCTAAAATTATAAGAACGATTATCGTGCTCCGAAAGATGACCAATAATTTGGATATCGGATGCAGCGGAACTTGTCTCATGAGCTTTGATCTCAACTCCTCCAAAACAAAAAGCCGTATGATTATTTACTAAGGTAACGTGCTGCGAACCATCATCTACCTCAATGCCATTCGAATTAGCGTAATTTTTTTTATGAGAACGGCCACTAGGATGATGGGCATAAGAATTAGAAATAAAAATATAATCACTATGGTGCGTGGTGATCCCATCATCGCCAAATCCGCTCGTTTCTATTTGGTCGATCCAGACATATTGGCTGCCTCTGTTTGCTCTGCGACCGTCTCCCGAGTAATTATAAAGTGTTGCGGTAACATCAATGCCATGCAATCCTGGATTGATTATCTTTACATTACGGATTATGGCATAATTTACTTGAGCCAACGTGATTCCACTAGAGTAAGTCCCACCACTCGCAGTTTTTTCAGTGTTGTTCAATCTTGTGACATTCCAATCTAAACTCATTCCTTCAATGTAAATATGATGATTCCCATTTAAATGCTGCTTGTTGGTGATTAAGCGTGTCTTTTTAGGAGCATTTTTATGCAAGATAAGAAAGGTTTGGTTTACCCCGCTTCCAATCAATTCTGTATGAGAAGGAATTTCAATTCCTCTAACAATGTATTTTCCAGGCGGTATGACCACACGTCTAAAACCATTAGCGAGAGCTTTTTTAAAGGCTTTTGTACAATCTTTTTTCCCATCTCCCACTGCACCATAATCAAGAACAGAAACCTCTTTTGTTCTTTTTTTTAACCAAGTCATTTCAAAGTCTAGTACTATCTTCCAATGAGGAAAAACATTCCCTTTTTCACCTACTAAAACAGGTGGTTCAGTTGTAAAATCATTTTTTCTATAACTAAGTCCATTTACTGCTAATCGACCAGTTTTCTGTTTTGCCAAATTACCTGTTAAAGTTCGAAAAAGCTTTTCCGTTTCGCTAATAGCTTCTATTTTTTTTATCGTACTATTATATGAAGGAAAAATAGATGTTAACTTTTGTTGAATCGCTTGTTCTTGATTCACTCACTTCACCCCTTAAAGTTTCTCACTTCATTCTTGAGTCTCAATGTACATTAGCTTTCCTTTACATTGTCCACAAACGTACTTTTGAGTGTTAACTTTGCGTTGTCGGTAGATAAACTGTGAACAACTTTGACATTGATAAAGCATTCTTTTTTTTACGGGTTTAACATTCTTATTTAATGACTTTACAAATCTTGAGCCACCGACTTTTATTAACAGTTGTTTAAATTCTTTATCTTTATGTTGAAAGCCTTCACCCGATAAATGCAGATGGTAATGGCACAGTTCATGTTTGATCACCCCTAAAAATTCATCAGCTCCAAAGACTTCTAAAATTTTAGGATTAAAATCTAAATTATGGGACTTTAAGTGATAACGCCCTCCTGTTGTAAGCAGACGATTGTTAAATACCGCTTGGTGTTGGAAAGGTAGTCCAAAACAATCACGTGATATTTTCTTTACTAGTATTTGCAATTCAGCTTGATTCATATCTATTCTTCCTTTTAGAACTCATTTTTTATTTCCAACACATTTCTTATATTTTATTTTACAATTTTACAAGCTGCCTCACAACTATAAGCTGTCAAGCAAAAAAGGAATTGAGAAAATCACAATTCCTTTTTTATAAGCTGTATAATTTTTAGTATGGATAAATAAATGGCTCATCCCAAAATTCTGGAGGAATAGGGGTTGCTTGTAAGTATGCATTGGATTCAATGTGAATGAAACAGCATCAGCGCTTCAGCGATTAAGTTGTGTTTGAAGTTTAAAAGTCTGCAGACTTCCTTTCAGGCTTCAGGCGCTGCCTTGGTTCCACAAGCAAGTTCGTATATTCCAGAAGAAATTTCATTTTGAAGCATCCACACTATTTGACCTAGAGCCTTTTTCTGCATCTTGTCATGTTGAATCGTTTTCGCTTTATCCTTTTGGTTTCAACATCGTTAGGGCAATGCGTCCTTTTTTCAAATCCACATTATCAACCCAAACAGTTACAACATCTCCAACTGAAACAACATTTGTTGGGTGTTGAACATATCCTTTGCTTAATTTAGAAATATGAACCATTCCGTCTTGTTTAACTCCTATATCTACAAAAGCGCCAAAATCAACAACATTTCTGACGGTACCTTCTAATTCCATACCGGATATTAGATCCTCCATGCTTAATACATCTGTGCGCAACAATGGAGCTGCTAGTTCATCACGTAAGTCACGACCTGGTTTTGACAAAGCTTGTACCATATCTTTTATGGTTTCTTTACCTAAACCAACTTGTTCAGTTAATGCTGATAGTTCCATTTTTTCCAGAACTTTTTTGGCTTCCATACTGCCAACATCTGATAAAGACAATCCTGCTAATTCAATAATTTGTTTTGCTTCTTTATAGGTTTCAGGATGAATTCCAGTGTTATCTAATACATTTTTCCCACCAATGATACGCAAGAACCCAACTGCTTGTTCATAAGCTTTAGGGCCTAAGCGAGCAACTTTCTTCAGTTGAGCACGACTTTCAAAACGGCCATTTTCTTCACGGTATGCTACCACGTTCGTTGCTGTTGTTTTATTTAATCCCGCAACATGTTGCAATAAAGGTGCACTTGCAGTATTTACATTTACTCCAACCTGATTAACAGCTGTTTCTACTACAAAATCAAGTCGTTCTTCTAGTTTTTTTTGAGAAACATCATGTTGGTATTGACCCACACCAACCGATTTAGGATCAATTTTAACAAGTTCGGCTAACGGATCTTGTAAACGACGTGCAATGCTGACAGCACTTCTTTGTTCAACTTGCAGATCAGGAAATTCTTCTCGAGCCGTTTTACTTGCTGAATAAACCGATGCACCTGCTTCGTTTACAATAACATAGAAAACTTGTCGTCCCATTTCTTTTAAGTTTTCAGCAACAAATGTTTCAGATTCACGGCTAGCTGTTCCATTTCCGATTGCAATCATTTCAACTTGGTAAGACTCAATCAATTTTTTGAATTTAACAGCTGCTTCAGCACGTGCATTGACACCCGCTGGCTTATGCGGATAAATTACATCGATTGCTAGCACTTTCCCTGTAGGATCAATAACAGCTAACTTACACCCTGTGCGATAAGCTGGATCCAATCCTAACAGGATTTTACCTTTTAGAGGTGCTTGCAATAATAAGTTACGCAAATTTTCTCCAAAAATATGAATCGCTTGTTCTCCCGCTGTTTCAGTTAATTCTGCACGAATTTCACGTTCAATCGATGGTCCGATGAATCGTTTATAACTCTCCTCGTAAGCCGCTTTTATAAACGGTGCAGCTGTTGATTGCGGCTGCTCAATTAATTGTTTTTCTAAATACTCATAGATTTTACTTTCTTCTAGAGCAAAAGAGATTTTTAAAATATCTTCTTTTTCGCCACGATTCATGGCTAAGATACGATGAGAAGCAACTTTTGATAATGGTTCACTATAATCATAGTACATTTCAAAAGTTCCTTTTTCATCTTTTTCTACCTTTTTAACTTTAGCTGTAATAGCTCCATTTTTAGAACTGTACTCACGGATCCAAGTTCGATATCTAGGCTCATCCCCGATTTTTTCGGCAAGAATTTCATGTGCTCCAGCTAATGCCTCATCACTGGTTGCAACTTTTTTTTCTTCATCGACGTATTTTTCTGCTTCGGCTTGAACACTGTCTTTTGGAAAAGACAACAGCCACTCTGCTAATGGCTCTAGTCCACTTTCTTTTGCAATAGTTGCTTTTGTACGACGCTTTTGTTTAAACGGACGATATAAATCTTCCACTAGCTGCATTTTTGCTGCTTTTATAATTTCTCTTTCAAGTTCTGGTGTTAATTTCCCTTGTTCCTCAATCGTTCTTAGAACATCATTTTTTCGCTTTTCTAAATTCGTTAAGTAATTATGACGCTCTTCTATTTCGCGTATTTGAACTTCATCCAACGTCCCAGTCATTTCTTTTCGGTATCGGGCGATAAAAGGGACAGTATTCCCTTCAGCTAGTAAGTCTAAGACCGTTGTTAATTGTTTTTTAGAATAACTTTTCAATTCATTTTTTAGTAGATCTAATACAATTGATTCATTTGTTTCAGTCATGTCGTTCTTCCTCTCTCGTTCCACTTTACTCAACTATTTTACCATAAATAAAGAAGGCTATCCAAATCACGCTTATTATACACAGCAAGCTCTTATTTCCTTGAAAAAAGTAGGCAAAAAGGTTTTATCCTCTTTACCTACTTTTTAAGGCCTATAATTTTTAGAGTTGCGAAATTAATTAAATGACTCACCAAAAATTTTTGGCGGAACAAGGTTGCTTGTAGCCATGTATTAGATTCAATGAGAATTACACAAGGTTGACACCTCAGCGATTACGTTATGTTTGAAGCTTGAAAGCCGGAAAGACTTTTTTTAGGCTTAAGGCGTTCTCATGGCTCTCCACAAACAAACCTGTTCATTCCAGAATAAATCCCATTTTGAGTCATCCACCTTATTTGACCCAGAGCCACTTTTTACTTTTCCGGTAGTTGAAATACAACTATCGCTTTACTAATTTCGGTTTCTGGATCTTTGGTCAGCCAATGTTTAGACCCCCCTAAACAAGCACAAATGTAACTCACATGGTTCTCCACTAAGGTTTTTCGATAATGGACATGCCCCATGATACTATAAGCAATCGGGTACATTTGATAAAGCCTTTCGTAGGAAGAACTTCCTAGAAAAGCATTGAAATAATCATAAATTTTATGTGGCAAAGAAACGACAAATTTCGGATGAGTAACCACATGTGTCATCAAGATGATCTTGCGATCCCCCACTGATTGAAGGTCTGCTTCTATCTTATTCAGCATCCATTGAGCAGTTTCTTGATTCTCTTCTCCCCAATGAACATATCGTTTGTCTTGCCACATACCCGATCTTAATTTCATTTCATTAAATTCTGCTTGTGTATATTTAGTTTGATCTCCATACCCATGGTCATACCATCCAGCATTTCCAACAATGGCCCATTCATCATTTAAAATATACGGTTTATTTAACAAACTATTGGGCTGTTTTTTGAAAAATCGATAGATTTTTTGGGTATCTGTTTCTCCATTTTTTATTGACCAGAAGTCATGATTTCCTGGGACAAATAAAACTGGAATACCACTTTTATCTGTGACTTCATCTAGAAATTGTTGCGATACTAAATAATCACTGCTAATATCGCCCGCAATCAGCATCAAATCAATATTTTGATAGTTGATTTGTTTTATAATAATTTCTGAAAAAGCTTCTTTCCCAACTAGTCTTTTCTTATTAGTATCAATATGCAGATCTGATAGTACACCAATTTTCATAAACTTCCCCTTTATTCAATTTCTTATATAGTTTTATTTATTCTTCAATCAATCCTTGTTCCATTAAAAATTGTTGGGCAACTTCACTTGTACTTTTTCCGTCAACATTTACAGCATAATTCATTTCCCGCATCTCTTCATCTGTAATTCTACCAGATAATTGGTTTAAAATATCGGCTAATTCAGGGAAATCTGCCAATGTTTCAGTCAGCATTAATGGAGCCCCTTGATAAGGTGGAAATAAACCACGGTCATCTTCTAAAACAACTAACTCATATTGAGCAAGTTCGCTATCTGTTGAATAAGCATCAACCAAATTAATATCCCCTGTTTCAATTGCTGCATAACGAAGTTTTGGTTCCATTGTTTGAACTTCTCCAAAAGTTAGCCCATATAGATCTTGGATTCCTAAATACCCATCTTGGCGATCAGAAAATTCTAATGTGAAACCAGCTTTAATTTCATCTGCGATCGGAATCAAATCAGAAATAGTCTCAAGCTGATATTCTTCTGCTAGTTCTGAAGTAACCGCAAGTGTATAGGTATTATTAAATGCCATAGGTTCCAACAAGGACATATCATATTGTTCTGCTAACCCTTCTTTAGCTTGTTGGTAAACAGCTTGTCCATCTGTTGAATCCAATTCTTCATTTAAAAAAGTTGCTAATATTGTTCCAGTATATTCTGGGTAAATATCAATATCCTCAGACTCTAATGCATTGAACACGAAAGTTGTTTTCCCCATGTTCGGCTGTAACGTAACCGCTACATCCGTTTCTTCTTCAATCAAATATTTATACATATTCATAATAATTTCAGGTTCTGCACCTAATTTACCTGCGATAACTAACTCTTCTTCATCTTTCGCCAATAAAGGTACAAATAGTAGGCTTAAAATAATAACACTAAGAACACCCAATGTAACGATTGTTTTCTTGAAAGAGATTTTTTCAAATATGCTCAAAAGGTAATCAAATAAAATTGCTAGTAGCGCTGCTGGAATCGCTCCTAATAAAATCAAATAGTTATTTCCACGATCGATCCCTAATAAAATAAGACTCCCTAATCCACCGGCTCCAATTAAAGCTGCAATGGTCGCAGTTCCAATAATCAACACCATTGCATTGCGAATCCCTGCCATGATGACCGGCATAGCAAGTGGAATTTGAACTTTGATCAGTTTTTTAAATCGATTCATTCCCATAGCATCTGCCGCTTCATTAAGTGATGGGTCCACTTCCATTATTCCAGTGTAAGCATTTCTTAAAATAGGTAATAAGGCATAAATTACCAATGCTATAACAGCCGGTAAAGTTCCTATTCCTACTAAAGGTATCATCAATCCTAGTAGAGCAAGTGATGGGATCGTTTGAAAAATAGAGGTGATTTGTATCATAATAGTTGCCATTTTTTTATGTCTAGTTAAATAGATTGCTAGCGGAATAGCTATAATGACTGCTATAAACAATGAAACAAATGATAATTGCATATGTTCAATCAAGGCAGTTCCTAATTGACTTCTACGTTCCTGAAAGGTAGTGATAAGTTCATTCATATTATAGCACCACACTTTCTTTTTCAGCATGAATTTCTTGAGCTAAATAATTAAGCAGCTGTTGTTTTGTGATTTTGCCTATCTTATTGCCTTCTTCCTTGATGAGAACAAACTCTTCTTTAGCTAAAGCGACAATCAATGTATCCACCGTATCCTCAGGAGTTACGTAAAGTCCTGTTTCTTCTACTGCTTCATTAATTTCTAACTTTCCGGTTGCAATGATCTGTTGAATTGTTGGCGTCTTTTTAAAATCACTGATACCCGTTTGTAGAAATTTGCGAACAAAATCATTTTTAGGATGATTCTGGATTTCACTGGGAGTTCCTACTTGTTCTATTTTCCCATTATTCATTAAACAAATACGGTCTCCCAGAGCTAAAGCCTCTTGTATATCATGCGTTACAAAAACAACAGTTTTGTTCAACTTCTTTTGTAACCTAGCTACATCATTTTGCAAGTTGCGTTTGCTAATTGGGTCTAACGCACTAAATGGCTCATCCATTAAAATGATGTCCGGGTTAGCTGCTAAAGCTCTAATCACACCAATTCTCTGCTGTTCTCCACCTGAGAGTTCAGACGGTTTACGATTCCGGTATGTTTCTGGATCTAATCCAACACTATCTAAAAGCTCAGTCACTCTATTTCGGGTATCTTCTTTAGACCACTTTTTCATTTCTGGAACGATCATAATATTTTCTTCAACAGTCATATTTGGGAATAAAGCGATTTGTTGCAATACATACCCAATATTCCATCGTAATTCTTGTAAATTGTAGTCGCTGATTGGTTTTTCATCTATTCGAATGAAACCGGTCGATAATGGAATCAGTCGATTGATCATTTTAAGTGTCGTTGTTTTTCCACTTCCACTTGGTCCAATGAGCACAAAAAATTCCCCATCTTTTATTTCTAAATTGATATTCGATACTACCGGTTTTCCTTTTTCATATTCTTTAGAAACATTTTCAAAAAATATCATTTAATTTCTCCTTTGACTAAGTTCTTATAATTTATACATTGCCATCCCAAACGAATCCTATATTGTCTATTTTAATATCTTCGACTAATTCTTCTTCATTAAATACAACGCCATGAAGGGCCCCTCCATATACAGCTCCTCCATCTATACCGATTTTATGATCCTCTATCCATAAATCAGTTGTTTGATTGTCTCCATATAAAGCAGGCGTAATGGTATGGCCAAATACAATTGTTTTTCCTGTGTTGTTTTTTTCTTTATGAAAGGGTTCACGGATCCAAACATAATCATAATCAGCTGTTTGTCGCCAATCACTTTTAGCTAGATCCACACCCGCATGAACAAATAAAAAATTTCCCCACTCATAGTAAAGCGGCAATGCTTCAAGGAAAGGCTTCAGCGTGGGGTAACGGCTAGTCAAAATCATGGCGATTTCTGTAGGTGAGTATTCATCCTCTAAACCAGAATGCAAGAATGTTTCAAGAGTTTTCATCCCACCATTTAAACAGTAAAGGCTATAATTTTTTTCCGGATCGTTTATAAATGCCAGCAACATTGCTTCATGATTACCCTTTAAATAAATAGCCCCTTTTTGCTCAACTAATGACTGCGCCAACAAAAAACAAGCTTTTGGGTTTTCACCGCGATCGCCTAGATCACCAATTAAAAGCAGCTGCTGTGTCGCTTCATCCCAATGAGTCAACATTTCTTCAAACATTGAAATTTGTCCATGAACGTCTCCAATTGCAAATAATTCTTTTTTCATCCTCCAACACCTCTTTAGAAGTTTTCATTATTATACCAGTTGAGCAAAATATCTTATAAAATAATGATTTTCGACCTAGTTTGTAAGGCATTAGTCTAGACTATAAAAAATAGAATCATTATAATTAGGAAAACGCTCACTGCTAATAATGACAATAATAGAAAGGAAGTATCTAGCCATGAATTGGAAAAAAGGAGTCGGAGTTGTTATAGCTATTGCCATCATTGCCTTTATCTTTTATAGTGTTATAAATTCTAACACTGAAGAAGAAACGATCACCGTGCAAATTGCAAAAGTATCACAGGAGACGATCAAAGAAACACTAAGCACAAATGGATTAATTGAATCTACCCAAACGCAAACTATTTTTGGTCAAGGACTGATTCAAGATGTACCTGTAAGTGTAGGCGATTCTATTGAAGAAGGTGCTACTCTTATCTCTTATAGAGATGGAACAAATCAGACAGCTGATTTTAATGGTACCGTCACAACAGTTAACGCAAAAAATGGCCAAGTTGATTTAAGCAGTCAAAATGGTGAACCTGCCATCGCAATTGCTGACTTAAGCAATTTACAGGTTACAATCAACTTAAGCGAATCAGATGCACCCCTTATTGAAGAAGGACAAGTTGCCGTATTAACGACTGGAGATCAGTCTTTTGATGGAACCGTATCGCATATTGACCCTACAGCTTCTACCGTAACAAGTCAGACCAGTACATCGATGGTTTTAAAGTCCATCATTTCTTTTGATACACCGCCCGAAGGTCTGTTTGCTGGATTTAATATTGATGTTGATGTGACAACAAATACTGCGGAAAATGTTTTAGCTATTCCAATTGAAGCCCTCTTGTATGACGTAGATAATAACCCATATGTTTATGTTGTTGAAAATGAAAAAGCATTGACTACACCGATAGAAACTGGCATCCAATCCGCTACAAACGTAGAAGTAACGGATGGTCTTACACTGGATGACACAATTATCTTATCTCCTGATGATACGATCAGTGATGGTACTAAGGTGACTAGTGAATAGGAGGGAGCTCAACCATGATCAGCATTAAAAATATCGTTAAAACATATACCACTGGTGAAGAAAAATTAGTTGCTTTAGATAATGTTTCTCTAGAAATAGCAGCTGGCGAATTTACTTCAATAATGGGATCAAGCGGATCAGGTAAATCGACGTTAATGAATATTTTAGGTCTATTAGATCGTTTTGATTCAGGTACTTATATGCTGAACGGTCAAAACGTAAGTGATCTAAGTGATAAAGAAAGTGCCAAAATTCGCAACAAAGAGATTGGCTTTATTTTTCAATCCTTTAACTTGATGCCGCGTATGTCAGTTTTAGAAAATGTTGAATTGCCTTTAGTGTATGCCGGTGTGAAAGCTAAAGAAAGAAAAGAACGAGCTCTAAAAGCTTTAGAGCGTGTCGGTTTAAGCGATCGCGTCAAACATAAACCAAATGAAATTTCAGGTGGTCAGAAACAGCGCGTCGCTATTGCCCGGGCAATCGTAAATAATCCTCATGTACTAATGGCAGATGAACCTACAGGAAACCTTGATTCCAAGACGACCGTTGATATTATGCGTATTTTCCAAGAGTTAAATGCTGAAGGAACAACTATTCTGATGGTCACTCATGAATCTGCAGTAGCCTTATATACTAAACGAATACTCACATTTAATGATGGTGCATTGATAAACGACCAATCTCAAAAATCAGTTTAGAAGGGAGTTTCCGCATGAATATTCTTGAAAATTTCAAAATGGCTGTCGACAGTATTTTTTCAAATAAATTACGGTCTCTTTTGACTATGCTGGGAATTATTATAGGTATCACAGCTGTTATAGCTATTTTATCAGTCGGAAATGGTGCGACTTCAGAAATCACTAACACGTTCAATGATTTTGGAGCTTCTACTATTTCATTGTCCTTAAGTGATGAAGCTACAACTGATGCAGCGATCACAGATGCAGACATTACAGCACTAAAAGATTCTATCCCTGAGATAACACGTATTTCACCAGACAATACAGTTAATACAACCGTAAAGTCGGATTTTGAAACCCGAACAGTTTTGGCATTTAGCGGTACTTCAGATTTACAATATACCAATCAGTCAATGGAAAGTACCCTCATCTATGGACGCTACTTCAACCAAAGCGACTATGATGATGCAAAAGAAGTGGTCGTAATTACTGAAGATACAGCTACATCACTGTTTAATGGTCGTCAAAATGTGATTGGTGAGGATATCCAGCTGTTGAGTAATACTGGGACTACTCTTAATTTGAAAATTATCGGTATTGTAGAAGGGACCTTTCAAGAATTACAAGGCTCTTTTGATCTAAGCCAGATGCCTTTATTCTTAGCTCTTCCTCTTACAACAATGGAGAAGTTAAATCCAACAATGGCCCTTATGAATAGTTTAACGGTTCAAGTGACGGATAAAGATGCAATCGAATCAGTCTCTAATCGTATGGTTCGACTATTAGAAACGAAACACGATTCTGTAGGAGAGAATTTTTATACAGCGACTAACTTTTTGCAAGCTCTTGATCAAGTAGATTCAGTTTTAAGTTTGTTTGTAAACTTTATCGCTGCTGTAGCAGCAATTGCTTTATTGGTAGGCGGAATTGGTGTTATGAACATTATGCTCGTATCTGTAACTGAACGAACACGTGAGATTGGTACCAGAAAAGCTTTAGGCGCGACAACGAATACCATTCTTTTTCAATTTTTAATGGAAGCCGTCATATTGACTCTGATTGGTGGAATTATTGGTCTGTTTTTGGGTATACTACTTGCAAATGTTATAGCTAACGCTTTAAATATTGTCCCTAATATTACCTTAGGATCTGTTGTTCTTGTTCTTCTTTTCTCTACTGCAGTAGGAATTTTCTTTGGGATTTATCCTGCTCGAAAAGCTGCAAAATTGGATCCAATAGAAGCTTTAAGATATGAATAACCATTTCTAGAAATTATGATCAGCTACAAAAGAAGACTGTATTTTAGTGTGTATAAATAAGTTGAATGACTAATCCCAAAATTCTCGAGGAATAAGAGTTGTTTGTAACCATTGTTTTGGATTCAGGATTCAGGCTCTTCCATGGTTCCACAAGCAAACCCGTCTATTCCAGAAGAAATTTCATCTTGAAGCATCCGCACCATTTAACCTAGAGCAAAAAAAAGCTAGGACATTTTTGTCCTAGCTTTTTTAGATTAAATATCAGATTTTATAATTGCTGAATCATCATTTAATATTTTATCATCAAAACTCTTAATTCTTTTTGACGAGATGATTCCTGCAATCATGCTATCATTTACATTTAACAATGTACGTCCCATATCAATCAAAGGTTCTACAGAAATAACTAAACCGACGATTGCTACTGGTAAATCTAATGCTCCTAGTACGATCAATGCAGCAAATGTTGCTCCACCACCAACACCAGCAACTCCAAATGAACTGATTGTAACAACAGCTAGGATAGTAAGAATATAAGCTGGGCTAAATACATCTACTCCTACAGTAGGTGCTACAATAGCTGCTAGCATAGCTGGATAAATACCTGCACACCCATTTTGACCAATTGATAATCCAAATGTTCCAGAGAAGTTTGCTGACGCTTGATCTACTCCTAAAGTTTTTGTTTGTGTTTCAATATTCAAAGGTAATGCACCCGCGCTTGAACGAGCAGTAAAGGCAAAACTTAATACCGTAAATGTCTTTTTAATATATTGAATAGGATTGACTTTTACTCCCATCAATATCAACATGTGAATCAAAAACATAACGATAAGAGCTGCATATGAAGCAATAACAAATTTACCTAAGTTAAGTAAAGCGTTAAAGTCACTTGTAGCAAGTGCCTTAGTCATTAAAGCAAAAATTCCGTAGGGTGTTAATCGCAATACTAAAGTAACGATACGCATTACAATTGCATATAAACTTTCAATTATTTTAGCAAAGAATTCTCCCGCTTCTTGATCTTTACGGTTAACTCCTAAATAGGCTACTCCAACAAAAGCAGAGAAAATAACAACCGCAATTGTACTTGTCGAGCGTGAGTCTGCTAAATCAGCGAAAAAGTTTACCGGGATAAAGGCTAGAATTTGTTCTGGAATACTTAAATCAACGACTTGCTCTTGAGTGACATTTAGTTCCTCAATACGTGCCGTTTCAGCTGTACCTTGTACAAATTCTGCTCCATCTAAATTAAATACCATAACACTCATTACTCCAATGAATGCGGCAATAGCCGTCGTTCCTAAAAGTGTTGCTAATACGGTAAAACTAATTTTACCAAGATCTTTCGACCCTTCAATCTTTGTAAAAGCTCCTACAATAGATACAAAAATTAATGGCATGATCAACATTTGTAAGAAATTAACATAGCCATTTCCGACTATATTGATCCAATCGATTGATCCAGTAGCGACCTCACTGCCCGCTCCAAAGATAAGCTGTATCACAGCTCCAAACACAACACCTGATCCTAAAGCGATAAAAACACGTGTTGAAAATTTTATATGTCTTTTTTGTAATTGCCAAAATCCAGCAAGTACTGCAATAAATAATACTAATACTATACCAATATAAAGATTTGTCATAATAATCCTCCCTTTTTTGCTTCCTTAATTCAATTAAGAAAACAGATCCATCATAAGATTAAAGGTCTCAAGTAGCCTTTTCCAAAGTAACTACCCTAAAAATGAGGACTTGCCTTGCATTTTTAGTGACTTTTAAATTTTACTTTACTTTTGTAAGGAAATCAAGTGAAAACTCAATATAAAAAAAAGTCTTTGAACTAATGATGGGTCATTAGTTCAAAGACTTTATTTTTTTATTATTTCCAGTATACCATTCAGACTACTTTTTTATTTTTTTTAAGTCTTCAATAGTTTCAGTGTTAATTACAGGTTTGATAATTTCTTTGTTTTTTCGTTCCTTTTTATGGAAGAAAACGACTTCTAATAAAGGAACAATTATAGCCGCTGTAAATCCTCCTGAAAACCCGTTATTGTAAAGATTCATACCCGCATGTAAATAACTGATATTCGTTACGATAACCATATGCAAACTGCCTGCTAAAATTCCAGCTATTATTCCGTAGTGTCCACTAACAGGAGCTAAAGTTGTTCCAAATAAAGCGGTAAGCATAAAATTAGTACTGGATAAATCAGCTGATGTCAGCCATCCTACGAGTAATACTCCTAAAAGGATGGGAAAAACATTTTTCACGTGTTTTCCAAAGGCTCCAAAACCAACAACTGTAAATATTCCTCCAATAACTGGGCCGTTTAATTCTCCTCCTACAATTAACACAAGCGTGGTCGTCAAAAAACCTAACAAAGCCATATTTATCAAAGTTAATCCCAAGCCATGATGCTCTAAAAAATCAGGTCCACCTTTTCCGTCCTCTTTCAAAAAAGCAGCATATCCAGAAAATGAGCCTCTATTAAAATAAAGTCCTCCGCTAAACAATAAAAAAAACAAACTATAAAGATAGATGGATAACGGTTGATTGTAACCACTTGATACTAAATGAACTGTATCTACTTCTATTCCGTAGGCTCTAAAAAATGCAATAAAAGCCATGCCGATAATTCCAGCAGTAAATCCAATGTTATACAGACTAAACCCTTTATGAAAACTTATAAAATGACGTGATAATGGTGGCAAAATCAGACCAACGATGGCCCCAGCTATCCAACCTAAAAAAATACCCGTTAAAAATGAGAATCCACTGTTGAAGGCCACTTCGCTCACTAATGGCCCTAAAGCCGTCCCGTATAAAGCAGATAACAAATAATTTTTAAACGGAGTATGAGTCAGTTTAGCGTATAAAATTACACCTAAAATTATTGGAATGGAATTAAACAAATTTTTACCAAATAACGAAAATCCTGCTATCGTGAAGATTGCCGCAAGTAATGGACCAGACAATACAACTTTTGTTGATCGGATAATGAATAGACTTTTTATGATCATCAATGCTGCATTGATGAATGCTGCGCCAACATTTGCCAATTCAAAATAATCGGTTACTAGATTAGCTGGAGAGACAAGAATTTTAAGACTTCCATACCAAATCTCTTTAAGTGTATTGAAGTATAGTGCTAGTCCAACTAGCGTAAGAGCGAATAAAAGAGCAATTATATATTTAATTCTTTCCATTACTATTGGATTCTCATCTTGTAAAGGTGGAAACCATACTTTCCCCATATGCATCGACCTCTTTCCTTTAACTAGTCTGTTTAATCCTTAAAACCTTCTTCTAGATAAAGCGAGTGCTTGCTATTTAACAAAATGATAACACGAATGTTTAAGTGACACAATTTAATTTTAAATAAAAGCGCATTTTCCTAAAAAAAGCATCCCTATAATATAGGAATGCTTTTTAAAAATTTTATAACTTTTTATCACTCATTACTAGTCATCTTTAGAAGCTTTTCGCATAAAAAACTTCACAACTTCAACTAACGGGATAATTGAAACAGCTGCCCCAAATACTAACAACCATTGCTCAATAGTTAATGGAGATACACTAAATGCATCATTTAACCCCGGTATTAAAATAACGACACTTAATAATGCTGCTGATAATAAAATGGCTAAATTAAAAGCTTTATTTCTAAAAAAGCCAACCGTGAACAAAGATTTTTTAATAGATTTGACATTAAAAGCATGGAATAACTGAAGCAATCCTAATGTAGCAAATGCCATGGTTAACGCATCTGCATGAATCAAATCTATATCATTTGCATGTACTGGGTTGTTAGTTGCCCACCAGTAAACAAATAAAGTGATTCCTCCTTCAAAAACGCCTTGATAAATCAAGCTTGGCAACACACTATTTGAAAAGAATGTTGCTTTTCTTCCTCTTGGTGGTTGTTTCATTGCATCAGCTTCTGCTGGTTCTAAACCTAGTGCAATTGCTGGAAATGTATCAGTTACAAGGTTTATCCATAAGATATGAACAGGTGCTAAAATGCTCCATCCTAATATAGTAGCGATGAACAATGTCAGCACTTCTCCTAGGTTAGCCGATAATAAAAATTGGATGGCCTTTTGGATATTTGAAAACACTTTACGTCCTTCCTCTACCGAAACGACGATTGTTGAAAAGTTATCATCTGCTAAAACCATATCACTTGCACCTTTTGAAACTTCGGTACCTGTGATTCCCATTCCTATACCAATATCAGCTGTTTTAAGCGCTGGTGCATCATTATAACTCCGTCACCAGTCATAGCCACGATTTTACCCGCTTTTTGCCAAGCTTTAACAATACGAACCTTGTGTTCAGGAGACACTCTAGCATAAACAGAATAATCTTTTACTCTAGATGCAAAATCATTATCATCAATTTGGTCTAATTCGGCACCCGTCAGCACACCGCCTTGTTGGTTGTCTTCCAAAATACCCAATCGACGTGCAATAGCTTCGGCTGTATCTCTGTGGTCTCCTGTAATCATTACTGAACGAATTCCAGCTTCTCTAGCAACTTTAACAGCATCTTTGACTTCTGGCCTCTCAGGATCAATCATCCCGATCATACCAGCAAAAACTAATTCTTGTTCGACTCCTTGCGTTGTGATGTCTGTAGGAAGCTGATCCACTATTTTGTAAGCCATCGCCAACACTCTCAAAGCTTGAGTTGCTAAATCATGATTCGTATCTAAAATAATTTGCCTAGTTCTTTCATTTAATGATTCTATCTTTCCTTTAATGTCTATTTGCGCACATCTTTTTAATAATTCATCCGGCGCTCCTTTAGCTCCAATGAAAAACTTCCCATCTGGTAGCTGATGGATCGTTGACATCAATTTACGATCTGACTCAAAAGGAACCTCAGCAATTCGCGGCTCTTTGGCCAATTCTTCTTCAACATTCATACCTTTATCTATAGCATATTGAACCATTGCTGTTTCTGTTGGATCCCCAATCAATGTTCCATCATTTGCAATTTGCGTATCGTTACTATACGTCATGACTCGAATAACTGGCGTTCGAAAATTAATTTTTTCTTCAACATTCTGTATTGCTCCATTGAAATAAACTTTTTCAACAGTCATTTTATTCATTGTTAAAGTTCCTGTCTTATCTGTACAAATAACATCGGTGCTTCCTAACGTTTCAACAGCTGGTAAATTCCTAATTAGTGCTTTGCGTTTTGCCATCTTCTGTGTTCCTAAAGCTAAGATAATGGTTACGATTGCCGGTAATCCCTCCGGTATAGCTGCAACGGCTAAAGAAATCGATGTCAATAACATATCCAGCCATTCACGGCCATTGTACATTCCTATACCAAACATCACTACAGCAACAATTAAGATTGCAACGGTTAAGTATTTTCCTAAGCGGTTTAAATTTTCTTGCAAAGGAGTCATTGTTTCTTCAGAGGTTGCTAGCATATCCGCAATTTTACCTACTTCAGTATTCATGCCGGTTCCAACAACAACTCCTTCTCCACGACCATATGTTACATTGCTGTTCATGAAAGCCATGTTTAGTCGATCCCCAATACCAACTTTTTCATCTTTGAGCACAGCGATATCTTTTTCTTCCGCTTCTGATTCTCCTGTTAATGCAGACTCCTCTATTTTAAGTGAAGCAACTTCAATCAACCTTAAATCTGCCGCTACTACATCGCCAGCCTCTAGTAACAAAATATCTCCAGGGACTAATTGACCACTCTTTAAAGAAACAACATTGCCATCTCGCCTAACTCTTGCTTCAGGAGAAGACATTTTCTTCAGGGCATCAATTGCCTCTTCCGCTTTTGCTTCTTGATAAACGCCTAATATCGCATTTAATACAACAACGACCAAGATAATAAACGCATCTGCGACATCTCCAAAAATAGCAGAAATGAGCGCAGCAGCCAATAATACCAAAATCATAAAATCTTTAAACTGCTCTAAAAATTTGACGAATATACTTTTAGTTTTCCCTTGATCCAGCTCGTTTGGTCCGTATTCTTTGATTCGCTTTTCGGCTTCACTCGACGTGAGCCCTTTTTGAGTCGTTTCCATTTTTTTTAAAACAGTTGCTTCATCTTGGGTAAAAAAAACTTCTTTAAGCTGCCGCTTTCTTTCCATTTTTCATCCATCCTTTCAGATTAAATGGTACTATTAAAAATAGGAAAGTTCAGTCTCCCTCTATAAATTTGATTATAACTTTCACTTTTTTTTTTAGCAAAGTATACGTGTTTTTGCTATTTTATTTCCGTTTGTCAAATTAAAATACCTTCTATAATAAATAAATTTATTTGTGAAGAACCACGAGACCGTCTAATTCCTTGCATGAATACAAATAATTCCTATTACTTCAAAAATTTTGTATACTCAATTTTAATCATCTACAGACACTAAAAATATAGACTCATAATATTATAAAAATCTTCATATCTGGCATTATCGCTTATGGTATACTAATCAAAAGGAAGTAGAAAGGTGGAGAATAAGATGTTTTTCTTTGACCAAACATATATTTTAATTATTATCGGCGTTATTTTATCTGGAATTGCAAGTTCCTTCGTCAAAAGTACGTATGAAAAATATAGTAGCATCAACAATTCAAAAGGCTACACTGCGACTGAGGTTTCACGCCTTATCTTAGACAATGCCGGATTGCAACATGTGAAAATTGAGGCGGTTAGCGGTGATTTAACCGATCATTACGATTCACATGCAGACATTTTACGCCTTTCAGATAGCACACGTCAGTCACAATCTGTTGCCGCTATTGGTGTCGCCGCTCATGAAGTAGGACACGCCATCCAAGATCAAAAAAATTATATTCCATTAAAATTAAGGAGCGCTTTAGTTCCAGCAACAAATTTCGGACAAAAAATCTCTTTTCCTTTGATCTTATTAGGCGTTATTTTTAGTTATAACCAAACGTTGATCAATTTGGGAATTGTTTTCTTTTCTATAGCTCTGATTTTCCAAATAGTCACATTACCAGTTGAATTTAACGCTTCTAACCGGGCAGTCGCTATTCTAAGAGATCACCAAATTTTAAATGCTACCGAGGTTTCACAAGCTAAGAAAGTTTTAAGTGCAGCAGCCCTTACTTATGTTGCGGCAGCCATTGCTTCTTTCTTACAAGTTCTCAGATTAGTTCTATTATTTGGCGGTAGAAGGAACAACTAACAATTTAATAACAAAAAAAGAGAATCCAAATTTATTTTGGATTCTCTTTTTTTGTTACTTATTTAGTTTAAGAAACTTTTCACTTGGAAGAATGTGGTTTCTGATTTTTTTTAGAAAAAAACTGTGTTAACATTAGTACAAGTGAAAATAGGCCACTTATTTCAGTAAGAATCAAAGCAGCTAAACTGTTATCTTGGAAGAAAAAGAGGCTTCCTATCACTACACCAATAAATGCGCCTAAATGATAATAAACTCTTTTTATTTGTTCTTTCTTTAGAGAAGTGAATATACCAAACAATGGAAAATTTGGAATCAGTAAAAATATCCAAGCAGCAAGCAATACGTTTACTATTTTCCCAACAGGACTAAGACCTAGGATCGCATCACTGCCAAATGAGCCATATAAAAATAATGGGATGGTAAGAAAATTCCAAGCAAGCAATAGGATTATCACGATTGCTAATAGGACCGTTTTCTTTCGATTTGCTTCCACTATTGTTCCCCCATTTCTAATTTCAGCTATAGAGATCCGTTAGAAAAATACTAAAAAACTGTAACTCTTATTTCTTTCTATGCCTAATTATAACATATCTATAAATGAAGTCTTCCAGTGTATATTCTTATTTTTTCTCTTCAATTGGTTTACCAAAGAAATAAACAGCTAAAACAATGACAATCATTGAAACAGGTAGAACAATCCCTATCGGCAGTCCTAACCCAACTGGGAGAAAACCGAATAAAATAGTAATGAACCCTACTAGAAGGGCATACGGCATTTGCGTCTTAACATGCTCCATATGATTCACGCCTGCACCCATTGAAGATAAAATCGTTGTATCTGAAATTGGAGAACAATGATCTCCAAAAATTGCTCCGGTTAAAACTGCCCCTGCAGACATGATAACAAATTCAGGGTCTGGTGACAAAGCTGCTGCTAACGGTATCGTCAATGGCATTAATATCCCCATCGTTCCATAAGATGTTCCGGTTGCAAAGGAAATGACGGAACCTAAAACAAAAATGATAGAGGGTAATAAGAAAGCTGGCATTGTATCAGATAATAACGAAACTAAAAATTGAGCAGTTCCTAAATCAGTTATGATTTCACTTAATGACCAAGCCAATAATAAGATTGCTCCGGTAATAATGAGTGATTTCATTCCATTTATCCATGTCTCAACGGCTTTACCCCATGTGAATATCTTCTGTGCTACTCCCATAGTCATAGCTACAATACTTGCAAGCAATGCCGCTTGGAACAATACGATACTCGCATCAGATGCTCCAAAAGCTTCTTGGATGGCAGTAAATGAAAATGGACTTTCTTGTAATAAGTTTATTAATGTAGTATTTTCGCCAGCTAAAATGGCATAATATCCATTGGCGTAAAAACCGACAATAGCAACAATAATTAAAGTACCGATTGGAATAATTGCGTTCCAAATACTTAAACGTATTCCTTCGGCAGGCTCCATTTCATCAATTTCATTTACAGCATTAGGATTGATTTCTTCTTCATTTGTTTGGTTGTATTTTCGTGCTCTTCTTTCTGCTGTCAGCATAGGACCAAACTCTTTTAACATGACTGCTGTACATAATACAAATAAGATCATTAAAATATTATAAAAGCGATAGGGAATAGTTTCAACAAAAATACTATACGCATTGACCTCTTGACCAATGGCTTCATAGCCATCTTTGATCAATCCCACTTCGTAGCCGACCCAGGTAGAAATCAGTGCAATCCCAGCAATCGGAGCAGCTGTAGCATCTACGATAAAAGATAATTTTTCACGTGATACTTTCTTTTCATCCGTTACTGGACGCATAACCGGACCCACAATTAATGAGTTTGCATAATCATCAAAAAACAGGAAGATACCTAAAATCCAAGTGATGATTTGAGCACTGATAGGACCTTTTGCTTTTTTGGATAATGCATTTGCAATGGCTTTTGCTCCACCCATTTTTGTCATTAGCGCAATCAATCCGCCAATAGTAAGTACTTGTAAAATGATTCCTGCATTCCACGGATCAGCTAAAGAGTATAATGTATAATCGACTATACTTAAAAATGATTGAACGAATGCATAGAAAATCGATCCATCTGCCAAATGCAAGATAAACCCTCCAGCAAAAATACCAAAGAATAATGAAATAATAACATCTTTTGAAATAAATGCTAAAATAATGGATACAACTGGTGGCACTAGCGAAAACCAGCCAAAACCTCCTGTAGCACTAGCCGTATTTCGAAACTCTCCATTCACTGAAAATAAAACAAATGCAATGATGAATAAACCAATAGCAACTTTCTTTTTCATTCTAATCTCCCTCTCTATTTGCGCACAAAAAACACCTTGAGTTCTATACAACTCAAGGTGTTAGAATAGTTCCATATGTAATGTCCCTTTAACCCTTTTGTTGATAGCCCTTCAAAAATTTCATATTGAAATTCTCGACAGTGTTAAACATATTCTGTTTAACCCCAGCATGAAGTACTTGGCAATACTTTACACTTCGGCAATTTTTCCTTTCCAGCTATTATATTGCGCCTTCACAATAACTGTACTCTTAAAAATTGCACCTCTATCTTTTTATTAAATTATGTTATTAAATATACTATATTAATGATCATTATACAACCCAAGTTAGCTGAAACGTTTCTCTCTTAATTTATACACTCTGTTAAAATACTACAAAAATTGAAATAAATCCTGCTAATGTATAATACATAATTTTTAAATCTGTCATTCTAAGTCTATTATTAAAAGAGATCTTGCACAAGTTATTTCATTAATAATGAGCGGATCAGTTAGAAAAAGAGCTATTATGCTACCAACAAAGAACTACTGCTTCACAGACAAAAATTCTACACCACCTGCAATAAATAGACCCTTACTTAGCTTTGAAGCCAACATAAGAGCAGCTACAGTGTTAATCAGCGATTTAGCTAATAAGGTTTTATGATTAACAGTTAACACGCTTGCTATTTAAGATTTATTCTAATTATTATGTTATTCCAGAAAAAAAGAGCTCTAAATCAAATTGATTTAGAGCTCTTTTTTCTGGAATATTTATAAACGCATGACTAAAATGGTATTCTATTCAGCCAAACCAATTTCTTCTATTACAATAGAAGCGATTCGATCAACATAAAGATTTACTTTCTCTTGCGAAGGAGCTTCCGCCATTACACGAAGTAACGGTTCAGTGCCACTAGGACGAACTAAAATACGGCCATTTCCATTCATTTCATTTTCAACTTCATCAATGACAGCCTTAATTGCTGGCACATCCATTGCTCCATTTTTATTGCTAACCCGAATGTTGACCAATTTTTGAGGATAAGTTTGAACTTCTGCAGCTAATTCTGAAAGCTTTTTACCTGTTTCTTTCATAACATTCAACAATTGAATACCTGATAACATGCCATCACCAGTTGTATTGTAGTCTAAGAATACAATGTGTCCTGATTGTTCCCCACCAAAATTGTAGCCATTTTTGCGCATTTCTTCTACTACATAACGGTCTCCAACTTTCGTTTGAAGAGCTATCATATTGTTTGCTTCAATGGCTTTGTGGAAGCCTAAGTTGCTCATAACCGTAGAAACGATCGTATCTTTTTTCAAACGACCTTTTTCTTGTAGATATTTCCCACAAATAAACATAATTTTATCGCCGTCAATGATATTGCCTAACTCATCAATTGCGATGACTCTATCGCCGTCACCGTCAAAAGCTAATCCAACATCGGCACCTTTTTCAACTACAAATTCAGCCAATTTTTCAGGATGCGTTGAACCAACACCGTCATTAATATTTAAGCCATTTGGTGTTGATGCCATTACATCAAATTCTGTTTCTAAGTCTGCAAATAAACGATTAAGAAGAGGGCTTGTCGCTCCGTTAGCACCATCTAAACAAACTTGTAACCCAGCTAGATCATTTGGAATCGTTTGTTGTAAAAATTGCGTGTATTTTAAAGCACCTTCTGGATATTCATCCACCGTACCTAAACCTTTTGCACTTGGACGAGGCAAATTATCAATATCTTCATCTAATAATGCTTCAATTTCTAATTCAGTCGCATCAAATAATTTAAAACCATCTGATCCGAAGAATTTGATGCCATTATCAGGTGCAGGATTGTGTGAAGCTGAAATCATTACGCCTGCTGCAGCTCTTTGAATACGCGTTAAATAAGCTACTCCAGGAGTTGTTATGACACCTAGTTTCATTACCTCGATTCCGACTGATAAAAGACCAGCAATCAAGGCAGATTCTAACATCTCACCTGAAATACGAGTATCTCTTCCAACTAAAACACGCGGATGTTCCTCCCCTTCAGCATGCTGAGTTAAAACAAACCCACCATATCTTCCTAATTTAAAAGCCAATTCTGGAGTTAACTCAGAGTTAGCAACACCTCTTACTCCATCTGTTCCAAAATATTTTCCCATCTTATTTTACCCCTTTTCAAAGTTTAAACCTTATCCCTAAAGGTTTACTTTATCCTATTCGCTTACTTCTTCACTGGATTCGCTTGATGCCTCATCTGATTGTTCCATTGAAGAGTCTAAAGAAGAAGATTCACTTTCTGAACTTTCACTTTCATTCTGAACTGACTCACTTGATGAACTAGACTCACTCGAACTTGAACTTTCTTCATTCGTTTCAGTAGTACTTTGTTCATTTTCTTGAGAACTTTTTTCTGTAATAGTTATAGTTACTTCAATTTCTTCTGGATCTAAAGTTGTTATACCATCCAGTAAAGGCAATTCGATTAATTGAGTGGTTGTTTCGGTTATATCTGTTACATCAATATCTACTGGATAGCTACTCAAACTATTTAGCAGTTCACTATCTGCTTGTACGGAAACTATCGTATCCGCTTGATTACTGATACCTAATTCATAATTTAAGTTAGTATTGGTAGTACCTGTTTGGTTTAATACTATAGGTACTTCCTTCATAGTTGGGCTAACAGGTATATTCACTGTAACCTCACTAGGATTAAGCTCGACATCTAACTCTTTACCTTCAGCATCGCTAACTATAATAGGAAGAGTTTGAACAATGTCTTCTGTGACGCCGTCTTCTTCATTTACAACTACTTTTACTTCCGCAATTTGGTCTATTGTAGAAGCAGTACCTGTTAGTTCTACGGTTTCGTAATTAATAGTTGGTGTACCCGCTACAAACTCATCATCGATTATTGAATCATCAAATTCAACATCTACACTAAAAGTTTCCACTTTCTTTTCTTCAATAGTTATTGTTACTTCTTCTGGCAAAACTTTATACTCTAATTGAGGCGAAAGACCTTCTGCAACTAATTCAATTGTATGAGTACCAACTCCTAAACTATCTAAATCAGCTGCTACAATATCAAAATTCTTAGTCGTTTTAGTATTTAATACAATACTAGAAGGTCCTGATATCTCGACTGATACGGTCGCTGGAAAACCTGTTACATAATAATTATCTTGGTCAATCTCAACAACTATTGGTACTTCAAGTATGGTATCCGACGTCACCGCACTTAGTCCATCAATATTACTGGCTGTTTGCCCCCTATTGTTGCTACTATTTACATACGTGAACAATAGCAAAGCAAATGCGAGAGCAACGATCTTCATAAACCATGGATTATTGTAGATTTTCTCCATTATTTAGAAGCCCCCTTTTTAAAACTATCCACCATTTCTTGGAGAGAATTTTTCTTCAGTTTTTCTTCAGTAACAATTAAGTTTTTGCTTAAGAATTTTTCAAAATCTTCTTTAGATAATTCTCGTAATAATTCTCCTTTATATGAAACACTCACACCACCAGTTTCCTCAGAAACAATGATTGTTATCGCATCAGTTACTTCACTTAACCCAATTGCAGCACGATGCCTTGTTCCTAGTTCTTTAGAAATTAGCGTGCTCTCAGATAATGGCAAATAGCTAGCAGCAGATGCTAATTTATAATCTCTAATAATAACTGCTCCATCATGCAACGGCGTATTCGGAATAAAAATATTGATCAATAACTCACTTGAGATATCAGCGTCCAATGCAATTCCTGTTCCGATAAATTCGTCTAATTCTGTTTCCATCTGGATAGAAATCAATGCACCAATTCTTCTTTTTGCCATATATTGAACAGCTTTTGCTAATTGTTGAACCAAATTTTCTCCAGGATTAGTTTTTCTTTTTGTCCGATTAAATATGGATCCTCGACCAAGATGTTCCAATCCTCTTCGCAATTCTGGCTGAAAAATAATAATAATTGCAAGAACACTCCATTGGATCACTAAATCAACGATCCAGTCTAATGTTTGCAATCCCAGGAAAAAACTAGCTACTTTTATTAACATGATTATAGCGATTCCTTTTAATAATTGAACCGATCTTGTACCACGCAAAATTTTAATGAGCTGATAAATAAAAAATGTAACCACTAATACATCTACAACATTAATAAAATTTCGCCATGTCACTAGTTGTGACCAATCTATAGACATATGCGCACCCCCGATAATATTTCTGATTGTCACCTAGAATATATTATACCATAATATTTTATACGAATAACTTTATTCACATAAATGATAACCTCTTATCATTATCATTTAGGCACCTGTTTCTAATTTTAGATACAAAAAAAACTTGCAACGATTACTGTCGCAAGTTTTATTATGAGTCATGCAGGATTCGAACCTGCGACCCTCTGATTAAAAGTCAGATGCTCTACCAACTGAGCTAATGACTCAACTTAAAAAATGAATTTGCATGGCAACGTCCTACTCTCACAAAGGGAAACCCTTCACTACCATCGGCGCTAAGAAGCTTAACTTCTGTGTTCGGCATGGGAACAGGTGTGACCTTCTTGCCGTCATCACCACACAAAATTCATTTAAATCTTACTTGCATATTCATGCAACTGGGCTAGCTGGATTCGAACCAACGCGTGAGGGAGTCAAAGTCCCTTGCCTTACCGCTTGGCTATAGCCCATAAATGGTGGAGGGGGACAGATTCGAACTGTCGAACCCGAAGGAGCGGATTTACAGTCCGCCGCGTTTAGCCACTTCGCTACCCCTCCAAAATAAAATGATTTTACTATTAAATGACCTTCTAAATGTATGCCGGCTAAAGGAGTTGAACCCTCGACCCTCTGATTACGATTCAGATGCTCTACCAACTGAGCTAAGCCGGCAAAAAAGTTTAATAATAAAAAACAATGACCCGTACGGGAATCGAACCCGTGATACCGCCGTGAAAGGGCGGTGTCTTAACCGCTTGACCAACGGGTCATACGTCTTGAAAACATTCAAGCACAAGGAGTATTATATAAATAATTCAGCATAATGTAAAGACTATTCTTTCATTTAATTGTATTTTTAATCATTTTATCATATTAAAGGGTTTTTCAGATAATTAAAACCACAAATATGACTATGAATAATCTTTATCCACAGTCATATTTATTCCATCGGATGACTACTATTCAGCTTTTATTGTTTTATATTTTTCAGGTTTTCGATCAAATAATTCTTTTGCATATGGACAAAGTGGCACGATTTTCTTCCCTTCACTTTCCATCTCTTTAACAACTCTATCTACCAATTGCTCAGCAATACCTTGACCTCTTAAAGATGGGTCTACAAAAGTATGATCTAAAATTACTTTCTCTTCACCAGATGGAACATACGTTACCTCAGCAATTAATTTTCCAGATTCATCATTTTTAAAAAACTGATTTCCATTCTTTTCAAATTCCATGCTAACACTTCCTTTTTAATTTATTCTATTAAGTTTAACACTTTTTGAATTAGATACCAAGAAAAGACTGATATAAAGCTTCATTATGCTTACATAAATTATAATTCTTTTCATTCATTCAACTGATTCAAATCAATTAAAGACTATTTCATAATCCTCACAATCACGTGTAATAGTCTTAATAGATTATATTCAATAAACTCAAGTGAATAGATCAAAACTCCCAATTCTTTCCCTATATTCGAATGAAAATTCTAGAGCGCATTCCAAAAAGCAGACCTGACGTCCATTATATCATGCCTAAAGTTGTTCAACTCATAATAAGGGGTATGAGCAGGAAACTTAAACTGTGGTGCTTTTGGCTTATAATCAACATACTGGCTCTAAATCAAATGGTGGGGATATTTCAAGATAAAATTCTTTCTGTTGAATGTACAGGTTTGCTCGTGGAGTCATGAGAAGTCTGAAGGTGTTGTTCTCTAAAACATGTTCCAAAAAGCAAATTTAGCATCCACTTGGCCCTGACTGCAGTTGATTCAGCTTACATACAAGCATAATACACTTAGGCATAGCCTACAGTGCTTTATCTATGGTTGGTAACCATCCTGTTCTTATTCGTTCCAGTTGACTTAGCTCTTGTGGCTTTAGCCATACTAGAGATAAGGTCTGCGTTAGAAGATTTCGGGTTTGAACGCTTTTAGTCTTACACTTCCTTCAAACAAAACCGTAATCGAGCTAAGGAGCTAACGTTTTGTAATTCTCATTGAATCCAATGCACAGATACAAGCAACCCTCTATTCCTACAGAATTCTTAAGTGAATAATTCTATTGATTTACTTATCCACTCCAAAAATTACACAGCCAAAAAAGCAGCGCGAGAAGTTTCTCTCACGCTGCTTAAACTAGATTTTATTTTAACTAAATTTAACTAATATATCATTTGATTTTTCCCATTCATACATAAGCCACTTGCCGGATTCGAACCGGCGACCTCTTCCTTACCATGGAAGCGCTCTACCAACTGAGCTAAAGCGGCACTATTGAATGATATTACTATTTGTTTGCAAAAAAAAAAACTCCGCAAGTAGGACTCGAACCTACGACATCATGATTAACAGTCATGCGCTCTACCAGCTGAGCTATTGCGGAATAAAATTGAATCTGCGTGGCAACGTCCTACTCTCACAAAGGGAAACCCTTCACTACCATCGGCGCTAAGAAGCTTAACTTCTGTGTTCGGCATGGGAACAGGTGTGACCTTCTTGCCATCATCACCACACAATTTCAATCAGAGAACATTGTTCTCTCAAAACTGGATAAGGTAAAAATCGTTTTTGTTCTGAATCCGTCGTACACCGGTTATTTCTTTGGTTAAGTCCTCGACCGATTAGTATTGGTCCGCTCCATATATCGCTATACTTCCACTTCCAACCTATCAACCTGATCATCTCTCAGGGGTCTTACTCACTTACGTGATGGGAAATCTCATCTTGAGGGGGGCTTCACGCTTAGATGCTTTCAGCGTTTATCCCGTCCACACATAGCTACCCAGCAATGCCCTTGGCAGAACAACTGGTACACCAGAGGTGTGTCCATCCCGGTCCTCTCGTACTAAGGACAGCTCCTCTCAAATTTCCTACGCCCGCGACGGATAGGGACCGAACTGTCTCACGACGTTCTGAACCCAGCTCGCGTACCGCTTTAATGGGCGAACAGCCCAACCCTTGGGACCGACTACAGCCCCAGGATGCGATGAGCCGACATCGAGGTGCCAAACCTCCCCGTCGATGTGGACTCTTGGGGGAGATAAGCCTGTTATCCCCAGGGTAGCTTTTATCCGTTGAGCGATGGCCCTTCCATACGGAACCACCGGATCACTAAGCCCGACTTTCGTCCCTGCTCGACTTGTAGGTCTCGCAGTCAAGCTCCCTTATGCCTTTACACTCTGCGAATGATTTCCAACCATTCTGAGGGAACCTTTGGGCGCCTCCGTTACACTTTAGGAGGCGACCGCCCCAGTCAAACTGCCCGTCAGACACTGTCTCCCAGCCCGATAAGGGCTGTGGGTTAGAGTGGTCATACAGCAAGGGTAGTATCCCACCAACGCCTCCACCAAGACTGGCGTCCTGGCTTCATTGGCTCCTACCTATCCTGTACAAGCTGTACAAACACTCAATATCAAACTGCAGTAAAGCTCCATGGGGTCTTTCCGTCCTGTCGCGGGTAACCTGCATCTTCACAGGTACTATAATTTCACCGAGTCTCTCGTTGAGACAGTGCCCAGATCGTTACGCCTTTCGTGCGGGTCGGAACTTACCCGACAAGGAATTTCGCTACCTTAGGACCGTTATAGTTACGGCCGCCGTTTACTGGGGCTTCAATTCTGAGCTTCGCCCGAGAGCTAACCCTTCCTCTTAACCTTCCAGCACCGGGCAGGCGTCAGCCCCTATACGTCATCTTACGATTTTGCAGAGACCTGTGTTTTTGATAAACAGTCGCCTGGGCCTATTCACTGCGGCTGACCAATTGGTCAGCACCCCTTCTCCCGAAGTTACGGGGTCATTTTGCCGAGTTCCTTAACGAGAGTTCTCTCGCACACCTTAGGATTCTCTCCTCGACTACCTGTGTCGGTTTGCGGTACGGGCAGTTTGTTTCTAACTAGAAGCTTTTCTTGACAGTGTGACATCGGGAACTTCGGTACTTAATTTCCCTCCCCATCACAACTTGTTCTTAAAGAAGCAAGCATTTGACTCACTTCAAAACTTGTTGCTTGGACGTGCATATCCAACAGCACGTATTCCTTAGCCTACTGTGTCCCTCCATTGTTCAAACAAAACAAACTGGTACAGGAATCTCAACCTGTTGTCCATCGTCTACGCCATTCGGCCTCGACTTAGGTCCCGACTAACCCTGGGAGGACGAGCCTTCCCCAGGAAACCTTAGTCATTCGGTGGACGGGATTCTCACCCGTCTTTCGCTACTCATACCGGCATTCTCACTTCTAAGCGCTCCACTAGTCCTCACGATCTAGCTTCAACGCCCTTAGAACGCTCTCCTACCATAGAACCAATGGTTCTATCCACAGCTTCGGTGTTATGTTTAGCCCCGGTAAATTTTCGGCGCAGGGTCACTCGACTAGTGAGCTATTACGCACTCTTTAAATGATGGCTGCTTCTGAGCCAACATCCTAGTTGTCTAAGCAACTCCACATCCTTTTCCACTTAACATAAACTTTGGGACCTTAGCTGGTGGTCTGGGCTGTTTCCCTTTCGACTACGGATCTTATCACTCGCAGTCTGACTCCCGGATATAAATCAATGGCATTCGGAGTTTATCTGAATTCGGTAACCCTAGAAGGGCCCCTAGTCCAAACAGTTGCTCTACCTCCATGATTCTAATTCCGAGGCTAGCCCTAAAGCTATTTCGGAGAGAACCAGCTATCTCCAAGTTCGATTGGAATTTCTCCGCTACCCACACCTCATCCCCGCATTTTTCAACATACGTGGGTTCGGTCCTCCAGTGCGTATTACCGCACCTTCAACCTGGACATGGGTAGATCACTTGGTTTCGGGTCTACGACCACATACTCATTCGCCCTATTCAGACTCGCTTTCGCTACGGCTCCGTCTCATCAACTTAACCTCGCATGTGATCGTAACTCGCCGGTTCATTCTACAAAAGGCACGCTATCACCCATTAACGGGCTTTAACTATTTGTAGGCACACGGTTTCAGGGGCTATTTCACTCCTCTTCCGAGGTTCTTTTCACCTTTCCCTCACGGTACTGGTTCACTATCGGTCACTAGGGAGTATTTAGCCTTGGGAGATGGTCCTCCCGGATTCCGACGGAATTTCTCGTGTTCCGCCGTACTCAGGATACTGATCAGAGTGAAATTGGTTTCGGTTACAGGGCTTTTACCTTCTTCGGCAGACCTTTCCAGGTCGCTTCTCCTACCAACTTCATTTATGACTCTATATGTTCAGTCCTACAACCCCAGAAAGCAAGCTTTCTGGTTTGGGCTATTCCCGTTTCGCTCGCCGCTACTCAGGGAATCGATTTTTCTTTCTCTTCCTGCAGGTACTTAGATGTTTCAGTTCTCTGCGTCTACCTCTACTGACCTATGTATTCAGTCAGCAGTAACATCCTATCAAAGATGCTGGGTTCCCCCATTCGGAAATCTTTGGATCAAAGCTCACTTACAGCTCCCCAAAGCATATCGGCGTTAGTCCCGTCCTTCATCGGCTCCTAGTGCCAAGGCATTCACCGTGCGCCCTTATTAACTTAACCTATGGTTAATCGTTAATGTTTAATACTCATCTTTCGATGAGAACCTTAAAAAACTTATTTTTTTAAAACTTTTCGGTGTGTTTCTGGTTTCTTACTTAATTACGATTTTTAACTTTATCCAGTTTTCAAAGAACAATTCTTTTCGCAACTAAAGTTGCAATGGAGCCTAGCGGGATCGAACCGCTGACCTCCTGCGTGCAAGGCAGGCGCTCTCCCAGCTGAGCTAAGGCCCCAAGAGAATTTATAAATTTATTGTTTTGAATTTATATAGAAGAAAGATCGTTGACCTCTCAA